>JBAWGM010000468.1:0-2600 GCA_049592895.1 Thiobacillaceae bacterium
TCCCTGAACAGACGGAGGTTTAGCGCACTCGACCACACACGAATCGCTGGTGATTCTTTTCGATAGCCGGGGCTGGCGAATTGCCGCTCCCGGTCCGAGAGCGGATGTTCATGAAGGTGTAACGTGATATCAGCTTCTCGGCCTGACCGGCCGTTGAGAGCTTGCTGCTTGGGCGACCGCACCTCTTCGCATTGCAGCCGTTCGAACATTCCCAACCAAAAAATGTGGTGAGAGGACTGAGCGGCTGCTTGTCGAAAATTGCTACGCATGTTCCGTGACGAAGCGGCAGGTCGCGAGTTCGGCGATCAGGGCGTGATTCACCGAGGGGCTGTGTGCGTAGTCGAATCGCTCCAGCGTCTTGTCACCTGAGACTTGTGCTTTGCGCAGTCGCTGGCCGAAATGACGTTGGTCACGACGCGCCACCTCGTCCTGGATCAAGAGCGCCAGGAAGTCGGTGTAGGCGAGCTTGGACTCGATCGCCTGCTGGTTTCGGATACTCAGCGAATCGAGGATGCCGGACAGGCGCAGCTGCTTGAGCATGGGTTCGAGTTGAGGCATAGGGTTCATTGATTGCTCCAGGGTGGATGTTGCGGTGGGTACGACGAGGAAGTCGGTGCGACGAATCGGCGCCGACGGCTTAATGCAGCAGGTCAGACGGGTCACGACTGAATCGCCCGCTGCCACGGTAGGGGGCTTCCAGTTCGACGGTCTCGATCAGATCGGGATGCTGGTCCAGCCCTTGGCTGAGGATCTGCTTGACCGTCCGGTACTGGGGCGCGCCAAATGCCAGGGCGCGAGCGCAGGCGGTTTCCAGCCGATGGCGACCGTATTGATCGCTCAGACGGATCACGCCCTGAGCCGCCCGCAGATGGTCGAGGACGCGGTTGCCAAACAGAATCTCGACGAGCGCCAGGCAGGCGGGCCCGATTCCCTTGGCCTGTGCCAGGCACCACTGCGGATTACGCATGAGATAGGCCTGCGCGTCGGGCGGAAGGTGGTCGGCCACGGTTGATTGGTCGCCGTGCTTGAACAGCCGGGGATGGACGGCAACGAGTTCGTGCTCGCGGTAGAGGCGCAGGGCATGCGGCGTGATCTCGAGCCAGAGGGTCTGGCCGATCAGGCCAAACGGCGCCGAGTAGGAACAATACTCAAACTGGACATGGCAATTGGGATGGAGCTTGGCTTTGCCCCAGGTGGCGCACTCGGGCGCCATCGCCGGAAGTGTCTGGAGCAGCGCCTGTTCGGTCTCGGCAAACAGCGTCAAGGGGCGTTCGCGCGTGCTGCCGTGAATGCGGTTCCCCGCCTCGCCCATGATCCATGCCTGCAACTGGAGTTCAGGAAGCATAGGGATGCTTGGGGCCATGACGCCGGTGTTGATGGCAGCCTCCCGAGAAAAGCCCGAAAGACTGCCAGAATTGGCAATCGCCGTTCAAGTGGACACCACAGTTTGTCATTCGGAAACCCTTGTCAGTCATAGCTTCCATGGAGTCGACGATTCAATTGACCGCGACGTAGTAATTCTGAGGGAGCTCGATATTTGTTCAAACGCTTGGAAAAGGCGAGGTGTCCTCCACGCGGCAAGCCGTTTCCCCCACCCTTGCCGATGCCCAGACCAAGCGTCCATGAGCAGTTCATTCGCGGTGGCCGGAAACTACTTGCCCAGCTTCGCCTGGATCGCCTTGGCGTGCTGAAGATGCCCCACGAATGCCGGGCCGCACCTTGGAGTGGTTGAGGAGTAACTGGGGGCGACCCACAAGCGGCCGTCATCGTCTGCCATCGAAGGCCTGTTCAGGCCAGCGAACGTAGTCCGTTCAGCGTCAACGGTATGTTTGTCGAAATATTTTACAGCCTGCATCAATCATCCAGCAATTAAACGTTATAAATCCTGTGGTTATTTATATGGCACGACTATTGCACCAAGGGGCCCGGAGCTGGGCTTGCCTGCTCTTGATTACTTACATCGTAGTTTTCAAGTCATATCAAAGGAGAGATTATGAAGAAGACCCTATTATCCACAGCCATCGCCATGGCATTGGGTATGTCGGCCCAGGCCTGGGCTAATCCGACCAATACGAACGACAATCCGGTGGCTGCAGGAGGCTCGGTTTCGCAGGACGCAACCGCAAAGTCCACCCAGCAGAAACTGTCCGGTGCGGCAGCCAACGAAAATTCGACGGCCAGCCAGAACTCGGGCAACACCAATACGAGCACCGATAGCAGTACTAATACCGCTGACTCTGGCAACACCAAAACAAGTACTGATAACAGTACCAATACCAAGGACTCGAACAACACCAGGACGAGTACCGATACCACTACCAATAATACGACCGATACCAGCTACCTCGGCTCGTTCAACACCAGAACCATCGATTCCAACAATACCAGTGTGAGCGCGACCACCGACCTGTCTGGCACGGTCAGCGGTAATTCTGTGAGTGGCATCGGTAACAATGCCAATGGCGGCACGGCCGGCAATGGTGCTGCGGGCGGCAATGGTGGCGATGCCCATGCAGGCGGCGTTCAATCCAGCGCCCGCGGCGCCAGTGGTGGTGACGGCGCAAGTGGCGGCGATTCCGTGGCCGTTTCCAAAGGCGCAC
>JBAWGM010000469.1:0-3816 GCA_049592895.1 Thiobacillaceae bacterium
CTCCTGCATCAACTGCATGGGCGGTAGCAGCTCATCGCCTTGTTCGATTCGCGTGTCGTCGGTTCGATAATGGGTCATCTCGGTTCGCTTTCCGTCTCCCAATAAAAAACCGCCAGGGGGCTGGCGGTCTCTTGGGGAATCATGCTGCTTGCGCTAATTCCGCCCGACCGCCGCTGGCGTGGGAAAATGAAAAAAGAAATAAGCGCGAGTCGTGTCCATGGGAAAATCCTAACAGAGGCCCCCCGATTCGCCAAGCGGGGCTTGGCGTAAAAGACGACGATATGAATTGGGCCCCAGCAAATCCAGAGCAAACGCCGGGGGCGGCGCGAATCGCCATGGCGCTTACGCGAGCGTCCTCCTGTCGCGCCTGGGCGACATGTGCTGTTCGAAGTGCTGGAGACGCCAGGCCACACGCCTGAACACGTCAGTTTCCTGGTTTACGACGTCTCCCGGGGGAAGGATCCGCTTATGCTGCTGTCCGGGGGCGCGTTGCTGGTAGGAGATTTGGCCCGCCCTGATCTGCTGGGGGGCGAGGAGGAAACGCGCAAGCATGCCCGCGCCCTGTGCCGCACCCTCAAGGAGAAAATCCTCGCCCTGCCCGATCATGTAATGGTCTACCCGACTCATGTCGCGGGTTCCCTGTGCGGCGGCAACATCGGCAGCCTGCTTGCCACCACCATCGGCTACGAGCGGATGAATCGGCTGCTCCAGTCCGTCGCCGAAACGGAGGATTTCGAAGAACTCCCCCTAGATCTGGGCGCGCTGCCCACGGTGCCGCCCTACTGGGCGCGGATGCGCAAGGCCAACGTCGAGGGCCCGGCGCCGCTGGGTGTACGCACCGACCCGCCGGCCCTGCAGGTGGAGGCCTTCGCGGGGCACAGGCGCGACGGAGCACTCTTTCAAAAATATGACGGCGATTCCAGGTTCCGTATACGGAGATTCCTGTTGTCAAAAGGCGACTGCAGGCACATCTGGCAACGATTTGATTCGCTGGAAACTTGCCTGTCACAATCCAACGACGATCGCAAATGGCCAAAAGGGCTTTGAGCGGGTGTTGGTGCCGCACTCCCCGGTCACGCGAAAGTGCCAGTAGGGGACGGGGTCGCTTGGCGAGGGCGTGGTGCAGCACCGGCTGGCGAGATGGCATGCTCGTTCCACATCACCTCTTGTGGCATAGCAAGAAATACTTCAAGCGAGCCAACATCACCGAAGGAGGTTGAACATGACTACAGAAAAACAGCTCACTGCTGCCAGGAAGAACATCCGCAAGGCCCAGGCCGCGTGGCAATCCATGTCGTCTCGGCAGCATGCGATGGCCCAACCCGAAGGCCGGGCACGGAAGAAGCCCGGCACCGGCGGCGCGGGGAACTACTATCACGTCGGAGTCCGGCGCAAGGAGGACTTCGTGACGTTCCGGACCCAGGACGTGGGCGACGCGGGGCATATACAGCGCGTTGCCGGCAAGCGCAGCAGCGGCTCGTGGGACACCGTGAAATGGCTGATCAGCAAGGAAGACGCGCACATCGAGCGCGAAGAACTGATCCCCGACAGCGCTGACGCGAGAATAATCCTGGCTGAACTCGGTTCGCAGCCGGTTCACGTAAAGGGCGACATATTTGAGGCCCGGCCGCGGCGCAATGTTCCGGAACGGGAAAAGCCAACGCCTGTGCAAAGTCGCGCCCGCAGCGCAAACATCAAGAGGGCGCAGGCCGCGCGCCGGACTCCCGCCGGCGCGGGGACAGAAGGTCCGCGCAGCAGAAAAAAATAGACACGCCGCGAGTCGAAAGCGTTTCGCTATCGCCTGCGGCCGCCGTTGGCTCTTGTCAGAACCTTGGGCCTAAACGGCCCTGTTCGAGTGAAATGACCGCCTTGAGCGGATAGTGATCGGAAGCCACGCGCGCGTCGCGGGTGACGTGGGCGCGCAACGCGAGCAGCGACTTGCGTGGCCGCACCCATACGCGATCCAGGGCCATGAGCGGATACCAAGTCGGAAAGGTACGCTGCGATGGCGGTTTGCCAAGGATTTCATGCAACCAGCGCAAGGGGCGTCCGATCGGCAGCCACTCGTTGATATCGCCCAGGGCTACGACTATCTGGCCATGCTCCACTGGATGCAGCAGGCTGAGCAGCAGTTTTACCTGGTAGCGGCGCTCCGCCGGGCGCAGTCCAAGATGAGTCACGATCACGCGCAGCACAGTACCATCGACATCCAGGTCGACATCCAGGGCGCCGCGCGGCTCGTGGGTGGCGAAGGAGAAATCGTGGCGGCGCACCGCGAGCACCGGCCGCCGGGTGAGCAGCGCGTTGCCGTAATCGCCGTCGTGATGCCGGATGGTCGGCCCCGAAATTGCGTCCATGCCGGTGGCGCGTGCAAGGAATTCGAGCTGCATCGAATCGGAATGCGGTCCCGCACGCGAGTCGACTTCCTGCAATCCGACTGCATCGCACTCCAGATCGCGGATCACAGTGGCTACGCGGGCCGCGTCCCGCCGACGGTCAAGCCCCACGCATCCGTGGGTGTTGTACGACGCGATCGCGAAGTTTCGTCCATTGCTATCCGCCGCAGTTGTCATCATTTTCCCGTATCTGCGTCGACGAGACGCTTGCGCAGCCACTTTCGCCCGGCGAAATAGCCGGCCAGCAGCACTGCCGCAATGACGGCAACCAGGCCGAAATCAAGACTGCCCGGCTCACGCAGTGCGCGACCCAGCTGGCCGCCGAACAGGGTGGCGGCCAGTGTGCCGGGCAGCATGCCGATCACGGTGCCGAGACAATAGTGGCCCACTGGAATGTGGGCCGCCCCGGCCACCATGTTGACCACGATGAAGGGCGCCACCGGCACCAGGCGAACCGCAACGACTGCGAGCAGGCCGCGGCGGCGCAGTTCATGACTCACCCGGTTCAGCCGCGGACCGGCGAAGCGGCGGATGGCGTCGCGACTTAATCGACGGCCGATGAAATACGTCAGCAACGCTGCCCCGAGTATCCCCAACATCGCATAGGCGAAGCCCTGCAGGGGGCCGAATGCCATCACGGAGGCGAGCGTGAGCAGCGTGCGCGGAAACAGCGTGAACGTTGCCAGCGTGTAGGCGGCCATGATGATGAGCGGCCCAATGGGGTCGTTGCCGAGCACGCTCGCCCAGGCCGTGACGGCCTGGGGAGTCGCGTAATTGGGTAGCGAGGTCCAATGCCAGGCGGCGAACAGCGCGCCGAAGAAGGCCAGCGCCACCAGCAGCAGCCGGATTAGCGGGTGACTGGGCCTGATGACCGTCGCTTCCGGCGCAAATTGCTCGATGAGCCGTTCTTTCGCTACCGGGCGTTCGCGGTCCACCAGTTCGGCGATCGGCACCAGCGATGCGGGCCACTCCTCTGTATCAGTAAGCGGCGCCAGATGTCGCTCGCCATGGGCGAGTGCGGTGATCGCCGCTGCAGCTGATCCTTCTTGTGCATAGGCATCCGCCACCTGGCGCGGGCTGACGTCGAGATGTTCAGCCAGCAGGCGGTTGCGCAGGTCCGCGATGGCGTTTTGCGCAGCCCGATTCCCGCCGGCCTCCACGGTGACATCGCATTCCGCGTCCAGACCCATGGAACGGTTGCAGAGGTTGGCGGAGCCGATGCGGGCTAACCCGTCGTCCACGATGCACAGCTTGGCATGAACGTTCACGCATTGGTCCCCCAGCCCCGGCACCACCGGATAATAGACATGCAGGCGTCCGTATCTGTCCAGCTCGCGCAGGCGCTTGAGCAACTGCGCACGCAAGCTCCCCATGATCGGCCCTTCCAGCCAGCCATCGGGAGTGTGGCGCAAGACCATGA
>JBAWGM010000470.1:0-12919 GCA_049592895.1 Thiobacillaceae bacterium
TGCCTGCCAGTATGGCGGGGATGGCGAGCCAGGGATTGAGGTTGAGCGGTGTCATGCCAGTGCCTCGACATGCAGCGCGCCATAAAACGCCGCCTTGTTCTGGAGTAATAGCCTGGCGGCCAAATCATCCAGGGGCCGCAACCGGTTTCTCAGTCGTTCGGGACAGGTGCGCGGCGCCAGCATGTTCCAGTAGGCGATGCGGCCGCCGCTGTGCCCTGTCCGTGCGATCTGCTCGAAGGCTGACTGGGTGGCGGACTCGGACAAGTACTCGAATATGTCTGACAGGTTGAAGCGGTCGATGCTGTTGTCCGCTGCGCCGGCGATGGCTGACTCCAATGACTCGACGCGCCATTCCAGACGGTCGAGATGGTTGCGGATAAGGTCGAAATTCTCTGCCCGCAAAGCATGAGGCAGGGCGTTGGCAAAGCGGCCGAAAGCGATCCACTGCAGATAGGGGTTCATCGCCGGATCGAGCACCGTCATGGCATGCCGGATGCGGGCCAGGGCCGTCTCGGCCATGTCTCCCTCTGCATAGCGGAAGAACTCCGGGTCGCGGCCCAGCCGGCCCATCACAAGACGTGAGAAAAACAGACGCAGCAGCCAGTGCCAGCGCCGGTTGGACCAGACCTCATGGAAATACCGTTCCCGCGCGGCTTGGCTCCTGGGTTCGAACAAGGCTTCGATTTCGCTGCGCCTGTGGATGAGCGGCAGCACATAGCGGCGGAACAGGGCGAAATAGGATTCGAACTTGCCCGCCGAGCCGACGCCGGCCGTGATCAGGTTCTGGCGATCGTCCCAGAAGCGGCGCGTCGTGGACGCGAGCTCGGGACGCAACTTGTGGTAGAGCGTGTTCCGGCGGCCGCTCGGACGCGCGCCCAGGAGTTCGAGCATCTGGACATGCTCGAGGCAGCGAAACGCAGCGCACTTGATTTCCAGGCAGGCGATCTGGGCCGGTGACAAGTCCACCGCGATCACCTTGGCAGGCCGGCATGCCAGTAGCGAAAGGCTGTTTTCTCCACCGGATGCGATTGACAGGCATACATCGCCGGGCTGCACGTCGAGCGCTTCCAACATGACGTCCGCATCTTCCCAGCACATGGCATAGCGGATGATGGACATGTCCGCACGGGCGCTGATTTCACTGGCGGTATTGTTCATGCGCGCGCGTCCGGCGCGGCGACACGCACCACCGTACCGCTCGCGCCATCCATCTCCACCCAGTCGCCATCCTTGAGCCAGCGGGTCAGGCCGGGCAGGGCGACGATGGTCGGCAGCCCCAGTTCGCGCGCCACAATTGCCGAGTGGGACAACAGACTGCCGCGCTCTACCAGGAGGCCGGATGCGGAGGGAAACACCATCACCCAGCCGGGGTCGGTGCGCTCCGCAACGATTATCTCCCCGTGCCGGATCCCGGCATCGCGCGGGTCGCGGACCACCCGCACCGGTCCGCGTACGATCCCCGGGCAGCAGCCGGTGCCGCCGCAATGATCGCCTGCGGATAGGGCCTGTTCCTGCGCGGCGGTGAAAGGGTGGCCGCGGTAGGGCACGCCGCGGGTCTCGAACCGTTCGGCCGGCTCGTCAGCTTGTTCATAGGTTTCGAACTCGCGCCGCCGCAGCGCAACCAGGCCGGCCAGATCGGTGGTCGTGGCGCGGCCTTCGAGATAGCCCAGCATCTCGTCCCACTCCAGATAGAACACATCGCGCGGCTGTTGCAGAACATCGAGGGCCGCGAGGCGCTTGCCGATCTCCAGCGCGATCATGCGAGCCCGGCCGAACACGCGGGTGCGCTCGAAGCGCAGGTTCTCGCGGGTGCGGACGCGGGTCCGCGCGTGGACGAGCACCCAGTTGAATAGAACGCGGCGCAAGGGTTGCCTGTACAGCGCGCGCCTGACGCGATCTTCGGCCTGGCGCCGCGGCTGGATTTCCGGTTCGCTCATGGCCGGCGCGCGTCCAGCCTGGATGCCGAGCGCGTACTGGCCGATGGCGCGCAGCAGGGGCGAAGGGTCATCGTGCAGGGTGGGGCTTTCGAGCTTGAGTTCCTCCATGCAGCGCTCGCCGAAGCGTTCAAGATAATCGTCGAGTGCGCGCGAAAACTCGGGCTGATCTGCAGCCAGGGCACGCATGCCTGCGGTGTCCGCCGCGCAAAGCGCCTCGACCAGTTCGGGCGCAACAGCGGCCAGTTCGGCGAGTTGCTTGACCCGGCGCGCCGGCTCAGCGCTGACCATGCCCGGATCGGCGGACAGCAGGTCGTTGTGCAGGCTCTCCGAGTTGTCGCCGATCCAGTTCTGCGTCAGGCGGCGCAGCATGCCGAAGAAGAACATGGTAGCGAAGTCATTGATGATGGGCGCGTCCCAGTGGGTGAGCAGACGCCGCTCCAGGTTGCGGCAATAGGCCAGAAGTTCATCGGGTCGCAATCGCGACAAGTCGGGGCGCCCGGTTCCCAATGCCTGGTCCAGACGGCGGTAGAAACGTTTGATGCGGCGTTCCAAGCCAATATAAGCAAGCACCAGACCCCACAGCGTGGCCAACAAACGCAGGCCATCGCGCAATCGATCGCCGGTATTGGCCTCGCCGACGCTGGCGGCCAGCTCGTTGCCCAGGCTCTCGCGCACCCCCATCATCTGTTCCATGAAGCGGCGGTTGAAGCTGTAGCCCGGCAGGATCGCGACCAGCCGATACCAGTTGAACAGGTTGTAATACACCCGGCCGCGAATCAGTCCCAGCATGCAGCAGAACATGTCGCCACGCTCCTCGATCAGGGCCGGCGGGACGCGCATGATGCGGCAGAACTCACGGTACACATATTCGTAGGCACGGCGTGCAAAGGAAAACGTGAGCGGGGTGGTGATGCCGCTGTAGCTCTCGATGATGTTGGAGTTGTCCCAAATCGCGCGCCGCCCGTCCGGGTCGGGACGCTCGGCGAGTCCCGTGATGGGGCGGCTTTGCAGCAGAGAAAGATGGCGTCCCGAGATGGTCCATTCGATGTCCTGCGGACGGCCGAAGTGGCGCTCGGCAGCGAGGGCGAGACTCGCGACCTGAGCAATCCAGTCATCGTCGAGACAGGGCTGGGAGGCCTGCTCCTCGGGCAGCTGGAGGACGCGAATGCCATCGGCACTGCCAGGGTCGGGGCGGTGGATGAGGCCTTTTTGCGCGATGCTGCGCTCGATGATCGCGCCGTCGCGCCCCACGCGCCAGGTGTCTGCGCTGGCTTCGCCGGACACCAGGGCGGTGCCCAGGCCTGGCAGCGCACTGATCACCACCACGCCGCGCCGCCCGCTCACTGGATCGGCGCTGAAAGCGACGCCTGAAACCTCGCCCACCACCATGCGCTGCACGATCACGGCCGGGGCGTTGGGCAGCGCGGGCAATCCAGCCTGCATTCGGTAGGTAACAATGCGTTCGCTGAATCCCGAACGCCACACCTGTGCCACCTGGGCGGCGACCGCGTCGGGACCGACATTGAGATAACTCTCCAACTGTCCGGCGAAGGAGTGCGCGGCGCTGTCCTCCTCCAGGGCCGAGGAGCGCACGGCAAAAAGCTCGGCGCCGGAGGACAGCCGGGCGCAGGCCGCGTCAATCTCGCTGCGCACGGGCGGCACCGGGGCGAGCGAAGCCAGGGCGGCCTGCATGGCCTGCGCGCTTGTTGCGGCATTGAGCGAGTCGGGTGCTGGCAGGCCATCGTTGAAACATGCGGGCAGGACAACGAACCATTCCGGAACCGGCAGCCCGGCCTGGGTCAGCACCGCGAGCGCCCTGGCCTTGCCTCCAACCGGCGAATCGGCCTGCACCTGCGCGGGCCACATGACGTAGTCATCGCCGCTCTGCACGCGCGGTCCTTTCAATACACCGAACCCAGGCCCAGCGCCAGGAACAGGGCCAGGGTCCATAGGCCGGACAAGGTGTTGAAGCGCTTGCCGCCATCATGACTGGCGTTGCGCAGGAAGGTGGCCGAGGTGAGAACTGCGAGCACGAAGCACACGCTCGTGGCAACCGCGACCGGCGCAAGCGCATCGGTCCCGGATGACGCAAGCACGGCCAGCGCGCTGCCTGCCGCCATAAAGGCCAGCCAGGCGGTCACTGCTCCCCGTAGTCCCCAAACAACCGTATAGGTTTCCACCCCTTCCTGCTCGTCCATGGGCGCGCGGATCTTTCGCCCCACCTCGATCACGCAGAAGGCGAAATAGCTCGCGGCCAGCAACCAGATCAATCGAGGCGGCGCCGCCCCCACGGGCAACCAGTCGCAGGCCGCAATGTACGCAGCGATCAAGGGCACGATGACGACGTGGCTCAGCATATAGACGAGTGCATGGGCCTTGAGCCAGGGGCGGACAAAGAACTCCACCCCCATCAGGCCGGAATAGCTCCAGATCGCCAGCAGACCCCACAACAGGCGCGCGTCCAGCAGCAGCGCGCCCGCCACCTGAACAGCGGCGGCGATGAACCACAGCTTGCGCAACTCAGCCAGGCTTACCAGCCCGCGCGGCACCGGGCGGTAGGGGCGCCAGCGTGCGTCCTCGTCGTAATCCTTGAATTCATCCAGGATGCGCAGTTGCAGGATGAGCAGAAAGGCGGTAGCGAACGCGACAGCGAAACCGGGCCGGCTCAATTCGCGCGCAGGCAAGCCGAGCCGCGCCGTGTAAGCCAGGATTCCAAAGCTGAAAGCGGCAATCAGGATGCCGTGCTGCAGGGGCGGAAAGCGCTCGGCGAAATAGGTGTTCCAGCGTCGGGCAAAGCCTGGTTCATCACCCCCAACCCGGGCTTCGCTCATGCAGGGAACCTCCGAAAGGGGCCCGCATGGGCCGCGCAGGGGCTTGGCGGGATGAGATGCACGAAGCACCGCGCAGGTCGTAGCATTCTACGATGCCAATCGGCGTGACGCAGCAGATCGCCCGCCAAGCCCCTGCCCTGCGGGTTTGCACGAAAACGAGCCCGCGCAAGCAGCGTCTTGGGGCGAGTTTCGAGCGCAGCGGCCAACATGCCCATCTGCGTTGTTGCGCTCCTCGGCTTCGTACATCGAGTACGACCTTCGTCGCGTGCCTGGCATCTGAGCATTTTTCGTGTAAACGCGACCCATGATGGACTGTTTCGGAGGTTCCTTAGCCGCGCGCCAGCTTGGCATGGGCACGGGTGAATTCGCCTGCGCAGATCGCCCCGATTATGGAGATCTCGCCGGCCAGACACAGGCAGGCGGCAACCTCGGCCAGCGCCCGGGCATGCCCCGCTCCAGCCAGGCCGAGAATTTCCAGGCAGGCGTGCTGACTGGGCAGGCCGGTGCCGCCTCCCACGCTCCCGACGATCAGGTTGGGCAGGGTGACCGCGACATACAGGTCTCCTTCGGGCGTTGCCTCCATGCGAGTCGTGCCGATCGCCGCTTCGGCCACGCAGGCGGCATCCTGGCCGCAGGCGATGAACATGGCGGCCAGGCCATTGGCGTAGTGGCCCTGAATGCCGACGGTGCCGGACAGGATGCCGCCGGTGGTCGCCATGTGCCCATATTCGACCATGCGCTCGACGCTGGTGTGCAGTCCCTCACTTACCAACTGCGCGGGCAGGCGCACCTCGGCGGTCACTTTCTTGCCGCGCACGTTCTGAAAGGATTGGGCGCTGGCCTTCTTGTCGCCGGAGAAGTTGGCTTCGACAAACGCGCTGCGCGGTTTTATCGGCGCGTTCTCCAGCACCCACTTGAGCGCGGCATCCGTGGCGATGGTCGCCATGTTCTGGCCGGCTGCGTCGCCGGTGGAATAAGTCAGGATCAGGTAGAGATGGTTGCCCTCCACGCTGATCTGCAGATCGATGAGCTTGCCGAAGCGGGTGGTGTTCTCGGCCGCTTGCCTGATCTCGTCATGGTGCGAGAGCACCCAGCCCAGGAAGCGCCCCAGTTCCTCGAAACTGGCAAAGCTGAATGCGGGCGAACGGGAAACCCCTTCGTTGAGCAGTGCGGCGGTCGCCCCCCCAGCCGCTGTAATCAGCATCGCACCGCGGCTGTAGGACGCCACCAGAGCGGCCTCGGTGGTGGCCAGCGGAAGATAATAATCGCCCTGCGCGAACAGGCCGTTGACCCGTACGGGACCGGCGATGCCCACCGGCAGCTTTACCGTGCCGACGAAGTTCTCGATGTTGCGCCGGTAGCGCTCCATCTGGGCGCTGCTGTGCGGGTCCTGAAGTTCGGCACGGATAGCCGCCTGCCGGTTTAGCACTTGCCAGCGGCGGTCCAGGGCTTCCGGCGAGATGACGGAGCCGCCTGGCATATGCGGCGCTCCTCCTCCGGTCTTGGGTTTGAGACGCTCAGCCCAACTGTTCAGGCTCGCGCTTCCCAGCAAACTGGCGAACAAATCCGAGGCGTGGTGATAGCCGACGGTCATGACGATGCTCCCTTTGTGTGCCGCGCTGTTGGGACGTGCAACGAGAAATCACACCCCCCGGCTGCTTGTAGGGATTCTATACTATGCGTGCGCCGCAACAGCGGCAGAGCGGGCGGCGCAGTTGCGGCCAGGCCATCGCCGGCACTGGCGAAACCCGGGCACAAGGAAAGCCGTTCGATGAGTACGCTGTATGCAGGCAAGGGCATCGCCTTCGATTACCGCCTGGGCACCCAGACTGTGCCGGCCTTGGTCGACGTGGATCTGCAACTGGGACGCGGCGGTTTCTATTGTCTGGCGGGGCCCTCCGGATCGGGCAAGACCACGCTGCTCAATCTGCTCGGCATGATCGAGAGCATTCAGACGGGCAGCCTGTTGTTTGATGGCACCGACCTGGCCGCGATCGGCGAGGCCGAGAAGAATCGCATCCGCCGCTTCCGCCTGGGCTTCGTGTTCCAGACCTTCAATCTGTTTCCCGTCCTGCGTGCCGAAGAGAACGTGGAATATTTTCTGCATCGCCAGGGTGTCCCTGCAGCCGAGAGAAAGCGGCGCGTGAACGATGCGCTCAACGCCGTGGGGTTGTCGGAACATCGGCGCAAGCGGCCGGCTGAAATGAGCGGCGGACAGCGCCAGCGGGTGGCGATTGCGCGCGCGCTCGCCAAACGGCCGGATGTCATCATCGGCGACGAGCCCACTGCCAGCCTGGACCAGGAAACCGGCAAGGGCATCATCGATACGCTCACCGCGCTCAGCCGCGATTCGGGGGTAACGATGATTCTTTCCAGTCACGACCCCATGGTGCTCACGCGCGCGCAGCACGTGATCACGCTGCGCGATGGGAGGATCGTCTGATGCTTGTGCGGCTTGCTCGACGCAACCTGCTGCGCAATCCGCGCCGCACCGCGGCGCTCGTACTCACCGTCGCCGTGGGCACTGGCTCGCTGTTCCTGTTCCATGGTTTCAACAACGGCATCATGAACCAGTACCGCGACAACACGGTCCATGCCCGTTTCGGCCATGGCCAGATCCAGACCAGGGGTTACGGCGAACGGGTATACGAGCGTCCCTGGGAGCACTGGATCGAGAATCCGGAACGTCTGCGCCATGAACTGCTGGATATTCCCGGGGTGCGGCAGGTCTTCCCGCGCGTGGAGTTTCCCGCGCTGCTGTCCAGCGGCCGCATTACGGTCAGCGGCAAAGGCCAGGGGGTCGACGGGCGGGAAGAGTCCCGGTTCTTCAACACCCTGAATTTTGTCGCCGGCAAGAATCTATCCGACGAGCCGACCGGCATGGTCCTGGGCGTGGGCATTGCCCGAGGTCTGGGGGTGGGGGTGGGCGATGCAGTCACCGTGATGGCGCGCGGCGCGCGGGGCGGCATGAGCCAGTCCGAGCTGAAGGTGACGGGCATCTTCCACACCGGGCTCAAGGAGTTTGACGACACGGTGTTCCGCATCCCCCTTGGCGTGGCAATGTCCCTGCTGGAGACGGACCGGGTCGAGAGCATCGCTTTGGGACTCGCTTCGGTGGACGATTTCGGCGCAGTGGCAAACTTTGTTCGCATTCGCCATCCCGAGCTCGAGGCTGTTCCATTCGCGGTCCTGGACCAGGTTTACTACCAGCATTCCGTGGATTGGCTCAATGCCCAGTTCGGCGTCATTCAAATCATCATCATCGCCATCATCGTGCTGGGCATTTTCAATACCGTGTCCACTGGCATTCTCGAACGCAAGCAGGAAATCGGCACCCTGCGGGCCAACGGCGAAAGCCGCTACGAAGTCCTGGGTCTGCTCGGCGTCGAGGGCTTGGCGCTTGGCGTGCTTGGCGCGGCACTGGGGCTCGTCCTGGTGCTGGCGCTCAATGCCACCACGCTCGCAGGCGGCATCCTCATGCCGCCCGCTCCGGGCATTACGCGCCAGTTCCTGGTGATGATCGAGTTGACGCCCCTGATGGCAGCCAAGACCGCCGCGCTGGGAATCTGCACCGCCTTGCTGGGCACCCTGATCGCCGGCCTGCGGGTCACCCGCATGGGGATTGCCGAGGCGTTTCGCGCCTTCTGATAGATTTCTGAGGGGATGCCGAAGGGCGTAGGGTGGGCAAAGCGCAGCGTGCCCACGCGTCAAACCCTCGCAGTGCATCGATGCAATGATTCGCTGTTATATTGCAGGGCACTTTCAATCACCCTCTTGTGGCCTGGCGTACGAGAATGCACTTGCGATGAGCAAAGACAAGCAGTTCTTCCCCCGCCAGGTGGTGGAGGCGGGGGGAAATCGCTGGGACTGGGCGCTGCTGCCGATCATTCTGGCCGTGTTTGTGCTGCTCGCCTACGCGGCCCAGCAGATGACCCGGCCTTATCAACTGGGCGAAGTGTTGCCCCTGTCGCTCGATCCGCTCAATCTGCCCTACTACCTGCTGCGCACCACACTGCGCATGTTCATCGCGCTGGCGGCCTCCATCCTGTTCAGTTGCGCGTTCGCGGTGCTGGCGACCAGGGTGCGTGCGGCTGAGAAGGTGCTGGTCCCGATGCTCGACATCCTTCAGTCCATTCCCATCCTGGGCTTCTTGTCCATTACCGTCGCCGGCTTCATCGCGCTATTCCCGGGCAACCTGCTGGGTGTCGAATGCGCGGCCATTTTCGCCATCTTCACCTCGCAGGCCTGGAACATGGCCTTCAGCCTGTATCAATCCCTGCGCACCGTTCCGGAAGAATTGCAGGAGGCGGCCGGCGTGTTCCAGTTGTCCGGCTGGCAACGTTTCTGGCGGCTGGATCTGCCGTTTGCCATGCCGGGGCTGCTGTGGAACATGATGATGTCCATGTCCGGCGGCTGGTTCTTCGTCGTCGCGTCCGAGGCGATCTCGGTTTCGCACCAGCACATCAAGCTGCCCGGCATCGGCTCCTATATCGCGCTGGCCATCGAGGCGCGCGACCTGCACGCGGTAGGCTGGGCGATCGGGGCAATGCTGATCGGCATTCTGCTCTACGACCAGATGTTCTTCCGTCCCTTGCTGGCCTGGGCGGACAAGTTTCGCTTTGAAGAGTCAGACAGTGAAACCGCCCCGCAGTCCTGGCTGCTGACCTGGTTGCGGCGCACGGATCGCATCCAGGGAATGGTTTCCGCGTCAATCCGGCTGCTGGAACGCTCATTCGTGTTGTTCCGGCGCGAATACGACGGCACCTCGATCCGCGCCCGTCCGCATCTCCTGTCCTCCACGCCGGCGCGGGTCTGGGATGCGGTCATTGCCGCGGCAGCCTTCTATGCGGTGTGGATGCTGGTGCACTTCATCCATGCGGAGGTGGGTTGGGCCGAAGCAGCGCGGGTATTTGTCCTCGGCGTCTACACCTTGATGCGGGTGATCATTCTGATCGGTTTGGCGGCCCTGATCTGGGTCCCGGTCGGGGTGTGGCTGGGCATGAACCCCAGAATCTCGAGCCGCATGCAGGCCGTGGCGCAGTTCCTCGCCGCCTTCCCGGCCAATCTGTTCTTCCCCATCGCGGTCATGACCATTGTTCGCTTCGGTCTCAACCCGGACATCTGGCTGTCGCCGCTGATGATCCTCGGCACGCAGTGGTACCTGCTGTTCAATGTGATTGCGGGCGCCTCCACCGTGCCCACCGAACTGCGCTATGCGGCGCAAAACGTCGGCCTGACCGGCTGGCTCAAATGGCGGCGCTACCTGTTGCCCGCGATTTTTCCCAGTTTTGTCACCGGCGCAATCACCGCCACCGGCGGCTCATGGAACGCCAGCATCGTTGCCGAATACGTGACCTGGGGCAAGACTACGCTCAAGGCCCATGGCATCGGCAGCTATATCGCCGAAATGACGGCAGCGGGGGACTTTCCGCGCATCGCGCTGGGGATCTGCATCATGTGCGTGTTCGTGATGGGCCTGAACCATTTTCTCTGGCGTCGCCTCTATCAGATGACGCAGGATAGGATGCACTTTTGAGGACCAGGGTATGAGCGCTTCCATTATCGAACTCAAAGCCGTGGGCAAATCCTTCCATTCGGGGGGCGGGGCGCCCCGCGCGGTGCTGGAAGGCATCGACTTCAGCCTGCAAGAGGGGGAAATCGTCGCCCTGCTGGGCAAGTCCGGTTCCGGCAAGTCCACCCTGTTGCGCATCATGGCTGGATTGATCAGCAGCGATGCAGGGGAAGTCCTGTACCGGGGGCTGCCGCTCTACGGCACGGCGCGCGACATCAGCATGGTGTTTCAGTCCTTTGCCTTGTTCCCGTGGCTGACGGTGCAAAAGAACGTGGAGCTGGGACTGGAGGCGCGCGGAATGGTGCCGGATCAACGCGAGAGCCGCGCCAAAGAGGCGATCGACATGATCGGTCTGTCGGGCTTCGAGGGCGCGCTGCCGCGCGAGCTGTCAGGCGGGATGCGCCAGCGCGTCGGCATTGCCCGCGCCCTGGTGCTGGAGCCCGAAGTGCTCTTAATGGACGAGGCCTTTTCCGCCCTCGATGTGCTGACCGGGGAACGGCTGCGCGATGACATCCTGGACCTGTGGGACACGGGTCGGCTTTCCACCAAGGCGATGCTGGTCGTTTCACACAATATCGAGGAGGCGGTGATGATGGCCGACCGGGTTCTGGTTTTTGCCAGTGACCCGGGCCGCATCCGGTCCCAGTTGCGGGTTGCTTTGCGGCGTCCGCGCGAGGTCGAAAGCACGGAAATCCGCAGCCTGATCGACGAAGTCTACGCGCTGATCACCGCCGGTGCGGCACGCCGGCCCGGCAAGGCGGCCGAAAGGGAGGTCAGGCTGCAACTGGGGGATCGCCTTCCGGAAGCCGATATTGCACGCATGGAGGGCCTGCTGGAACTGTTGGCCGGCGAGCCTTTCCTTGGTCGGGCGGACTTGCCGCGCCTGGCCGAAGGAACCCAGCTTACCGACGACGAACTGCTGCACGTCTCCAGCGCCCTGGCCCTGCTGGGGCTCGCCCAGATCGCCCAGGGCGACATCCTCATCACCCCGCTCGGCCAACGTTATGTGGACGGCAACAACACACTGCGGCAGGAAATTTTCGGCCAGCAGATACTTACCCACGTACCCCTCGTGGCGTACATCCGTCACGGGCTCGAGCAGGACCCCTCAGGCGATCTGCCCGAAGAGTTATTTCTCAAGCTGTTGCGCTACACGCTTGATGAGACCGAAGCCGAGCGCGTGCTGCGCGTGGCGATCCAATGGGGCCGTTACGGCGAAGTGTTCGAATACGACTTCAATACCGGGGTGATCCACCTGCCGCAAGGCGAGGAGGTAGATTCCGGGTAGGCCTCTTCAACTGCACGATGCGCGGTCAGGGAGAGTTCGCAAGCCGCATCCCGGATTTCATGGCGACGTCGTTCCGGACATCAGATCACGGTGCGGGCTTTTCCCCTTTGCATTCCACGGTCATGACTCGAGTGATCACTGCAAGTCGGGCCTGGGGTACGAGGATGCATCCTTCTGCCCATTTCATGGGTAACTTCAATATGCCCCCATGCATATATTCATACTGCCATTATGCGTATATGCTCTTTTCCCATCATGCCGTGCCCTAATGCCCGGATTGCAAATTTGCGCCCCATGCGCATTGGACTGCAAAGGAGTCACTTGTCCGAACTCGGCAGTCTCAACCTGCAAATCAACGCTGGAAATCACACGGGTAAGTGAGGGGATGCCGACGGACACGCTTCCAACCATTCTCACGGTCGATGATTCGCCGGAGAACCTCGCTATTCTCAATGCTGTACTGCAGCCAGGCTACCGGGTGCTGGCGGCCAAATCGGGCGAACGGGCGCTGCGCATCGCATCCGGACCGGGCACGCCGGACCTGATCCTGCTCGACGTGATGATGCCGGGCATGGACGGCTACCAGGTGTTCGAAAAGTTGCGCGCCAATCCCGCCACCCGGCACATCCCGATCATCTTCATCACTTCCATGAGCGGCGAAGAATCGGAACTGCGCGCCCTGGAACTGGGCGCGGCGGATTACATCTCCAAGCCCATCGCGCCCCCCGTCGTGCTTGCCCGGGTCCGCACCCAACTGGAATTGAAGCGGGCGCGGGACTTGATGGCCAACCAGAACACCTTCCTCGATGCCGAAGTCAAACGGCGCACGGCGGAAAGCGATCTGATTCAGATGGTCGGCATCCGGGCCCTGGCCCACCTGGCGGAAATTCGCGATCCGGAAACCGGCAACCACATCCTGCGCACCCAGCGCTATATTCGGGAACTGGCTTTCCGCGTGCGGGAGCACCCGCGTTTCCGCGCAATTCTGAGCGACCGCTACATCGACCTGCTCACCCGCTCGGCTCCCCTGCACGACATCGGCAAGGTGGCTATTCCGGATGCCATCCTGCAGAAGCCGGGGCCGCTCACTGCGGCGGAATGGGAAATCATGAAGACCCATTCCCAGAAGGGCGCAGAGGCCATCGAACTGGCCGAACGCGACGTCGAACAGCCGGTGGCGTTTCTCGATCTGGCCAAGGAAATTGCCCACTGGCACCATGAACAATGGGATGGCAGCGGTTATCCGGACGGACGCGCCGGCGAGGACATTCCGCTTTCAGCCCGTCTCATG
>JBAWGM010000471.1:0-4087 GCA_049592895.1 Thiobacillaceae bacterium
GGCCATGGGTGCTATGATGAACGAGAATATTCAAGACAAATACCAAGGTCGACCATGGATATGAATCTGATTGAACGGATTACGATTGAGCCCGGAAAGTGCGGGGGGCGGCCTTGCATCAGAGGGATGCGTATCCGTGTGAGCGATATTCTGGAAATGTTGGGTGAGGGTGTGAGCATGGATGAGATTTTGGCTGATTTCCCTGACCTGCAACGCGAGGATATTCTGGCGAGCCTGCTCTTTGCCGCACGCAGGACGGATATCGTCCGGCTGGCGGCTTGAAATTCTGGATTGACGCGCAGTTGCCGCCCCATCTGGCGACTTGGCTGTTCGCTGAATTGGGTGTTGAAGCGACGGCGTTGCGGGACATGGGCTTGAGGGACGCTCTGGACGCGGATATTTTCGAAAATGCGCGCCGCGACGGAATTGTTCTTGTCAGCAAGGATAGTGATTTCGTGGAGTTGGTATCCCGTTACGGACCGCCGCCACAGTTGCTCTGGGTTACCTGCGGAAACGTGACCAATCGTCGCTTGCAGGCAATCTTTCGCAAGGCAGGGCGTCCCGCACTAGACCTGCTTGAGCAGGGGCAGGCGATAGTCGAAGTTTGCTGAACGGATTCAATTGGGTGCTTGCCTCCCAGAAATCATGTGCTAATGGGGAGCAGAAGGGCAACCCCCCAGCTACCCGACGCTTTCTTGTCTGTCGTAGCCGAAATACTCGATGTACGGTTCCAGCGTGCTCATGACCTCGCCCAGATAAGGCAGGTAGCGCCGCCAGCGGCCAGCCGCCCGCTGGTATATCGGCTGGGTAACCTGAGAATGGCTGGGGGTGTTGATAACGCCTTTTCGCGCCGCGTGCTCGTGGGGGCGGGCCATATTTTCGCGCCATTCTACCCCCAGAAATCCTAGCAGCGGCTTGATCTCGCCAGCCAAATCATGCACAAGACGCTCGTAATAAACAGGATGGTAACGAAGTGGCAAGCGCTCCGCCCAGTGGCGCCACAAGCCCATGACCTTGGCGTACAGGGCGGCGGTATCTTCCAGGGTGTAGAAATTGGCCATCGCATCATTGGGCTCGAACAGGTGCATGTAGCAGCTCAGCACGCAGTCGCAGGGGTGACGCAGTGCCAGGATAAAGCGCGCATCGGGAAAGACGCGCAGGATGTAGGGTACGCGGGTGATGCTGAGCGGAAGTTTGTCGATCAGCAGATTGCCAGGTTGCAGGTCGATAAAATCGGCGACGTACTCAAAGTAGTTTTGCCGCAGGCGCACAAGTTCACCCTGTTCCAATGCCTTGAGACCGCCTGGTCGACTCAGGAGCAGGGTGTCCATCTCGTCGCACAGCCGGTTCACGATCGGCTTTTCCTCGAGCGTTTGAATGTTCGGGTGGCTGTCAAGAATCTGGTCCAGCAGCGTGGTGCCGGAGCGAGGGAAGCCCACCAGGAACGCCGGCGAAGGTGACGTTCCAGATACCCCCGGCACATTGCGCAGCCACTCGACGTCCAGTTGGGCGAGACGGTCCAACTCCTTCGTGTAGTGGGTCTTGTCAATCCTGCTGTGCTTGATCCCTTCGGCCTGCTGACGGTTGCCTTCAGCAAATTCCGTCCATGCCCGCTCCATAAGGTTGAGTCTGTCATAGAGCAGGCCTCGTTCATAGTGGAAGGCAGCGGCGATTCGCACCTCCATACCGGCCGGGTCAATTGTGTCAAAACGCCGCAGCGCTTGTTCAAACTTGCCTGCGCGGCGTTCGCAGATGGCCATAGCCAGATTCATGCCGGGGTCGGTTGGCTCACACTTCAGGCCCTCCGCCACGACTTCCTCCGCCTCGGCGATCTGATTGGTGGATAGAAGCAAGAATGCCAGGCTGGCTTGCAAGCCAATATCCTTGGGATTGCGCGTTATCAACTGCATGTACTCGACAATGGCCTCCTCCCACTGGCGCGTCGTGTGAAGCAGTTTGGCAAGATTGACGCGGGCGTCGTCAAGTGCCGGGTCAAGGGTGAGCGCCCATCTGTAGCAAGCCTCCGCCTCGGCGAGCCGCTCCAGGCCGCGCAGGGCATTGCCCAGATTCGAGTGATATTTGGCGATCGCGCGGTGTTCGGCGACGGCCTGCCGCAACAACGGTTCAGCTTCGGCATAACGGCGCTGAATGTTTCGAATGACACCCAGCAAATGACGAGCTTCGGGGTCTACCACAGGCTGGGCGAGCAGGTCTTCGCAAAGCTCTTCCGCTTCGGCCAGATTTCCGGAACGGGCATGGCTCAGCGCCTGTTGCAAGGTGTCACGTGCGGCAGTAGGCATTTCCTGTTGGCTATCGGGTAGAACCTATAGGCCACATGGTAATCCGGGAATGATTTCCGGGCCCCCAAAAAGAACGGGCGCAGCAAACCGCGCCCGATTATTATTCTGAGCCGAAAAGGTCACCCTTTCAGAATTCGCGCCTGCTAAATCGTGCGGTAAATCGTGTGCGGTTCTAAGCCGGGATCAGCGCGCGCATTTTCTGCATGGCTTTGGTTTCGATCTGCCGGATGCGTTCAGCGGAAACGCCAAACTCGGCGGCCAGTTCATGCAAGGTGGCGGGCTCCTCCTGGTGGAGCCAGCGCGATTCAATGATGCGCCGGCTGCGTGCATCCAGATTGTTCAGGGCAGCACTCAAGCCTTCATGTTGCAGGCGCTCGGTCTGGTCGCGAGCAAGGATTTCAACGGGCTCGTCGTCCGGACTGGACAGATAGGCGATCGGGCTGAAGCTTTCCTCGCCGTCTTCAACCTTGGGATCCAGACCGACATCCTGCCCGGACAATCGGGTTTCCATCTCGCGCACTTCTTCCGGCTTGACCCCCAGTGTCTTGGCGATTTCTGCCGTTTCGCTCGCACCCAGGCTGCCCAGTCCCTTGCGCATGCTGCGCAGGTTGAAGAAGAGTTTGCGCTGGGCTTTGGTGGTGGCTACTTTGACCAGGCGCCAGTTGCGCAAAATGTACTCATGAATTTCGGCCTTTATCCAGTGCAGGGCAAAACTCACCAAGCGAACGCCACGATCCGGATCAAATCGCTTGACCGCTTTCATCAGGCCGATATTGCCTTCCTGGATCAGGTCCGCCTGGGGCAGGCCGTAGCCTAGGTAGCGACGGGCCACACTGGCAACCAGGCGCAAGTGAGACAACACCAGTTGACGTGCGGCTTCAACGTCCTGTTCTTCCTTCCAGCGGCGTGCCAATTCGTGCTCTTCCTCGGCAGAAAGCAGGGGATAACGATTTACCGCCTGGAGATAGGAATCCAGGCTTTGTGCGGCAACCGGAAAATTCAGGCTCAGGGTGGTGTTCATATAAAGGCTCCTCTCGTGTCATTGATTTTAGCACTCCTGATCAACGAGTGCCAAAGCGGCTGAAAAGTTCCGCTCTTAGTGAGGATCCACTTGGTGCAGCGTGCGGCTGACGGCCAGCCACGCGCCTGCCCAGCTTGACAGAGCAGTCAGCAGCAGGATCAGACCTTGTTCAGACAATTTGAAAAAGCTGAGCTGGAAGGGAGAGGCATAGAGGGTTGCCAGCCCGGCAACCGGGCCTTGCAGGGCGGCAAACAGCACCAGCAGGATCAGCAAGGCCATGAGCCCGCCCAGCAGGCCTTGCAGGGCGCCGTGATCGAGGAAGGAGCGGCGAATGTATCGGTCAGAGGCGCCGATCAAGCGGCTGACCTCGATTTCGTCGAGCCGCGCGAGAATCTGGGTACGGATGGCATTGCCCGAAATGGCCATCAGGGCCAAGGCAAAAAGCCCCGACAACAGGCCGACAAGCGTGCGGCCAATACGCAACCCGGCTTGGAGCCGGGCGGCCCATTGGCTGTCCAGATTTACTTCGGCAACGCCGGGCAGTGCCCCCAGTTCCGCCCTGAGCTTTTCAAGGGCGGCTGGGTCGGGATCAGCGGGGGTCAGCACCCAGGCATCCGGCAAGGGGTTGCCATCCAGGCCCGCAGTGATATCGCCCAAGCCGCCGGCTTCGGCCAAACTCTTGAGGGCGGTATCCCGGGATACGTAGCGAACGTTGATGAGATCCTTGCGCCCGGTCAAGGCCTGCCTGAGCTGTTTCACTTGATGC
>JBAWGM010000472.1:0-15280 GCA_049592895.1 Thiobacillaceae bacterium
GGTTGTAACCCAGGTGCAGGCGGAACGGCGCTGCGCTGCCATCGGCGCGAAACGAAATGGCCGCCACGATTCCGCCGCACATGCCGGCGCAGTGAACGCCGCCAAGCAGCCCGACCAGCAGCGCCGAGAGCAGTGAGAATTCAATCATTGTGTTTTGACAAAGAGGACAGGAGTACAGGAGGAAACCCTAAACCCTCTTGTCCTCTTGTCCTCCTTGTTCAGAACTCGCGGAGTTGAACGCACTGCGCCCGGCAAGCCATACCAGCACCAGCACTGGCAGGCCGATCAAGGCTGTGCCGGTGAAGAAGGCCGGGTAGCCGTAGGCATCGACAAAGCTGCCTGAGAACCCGGCGACGAACTTGGGCAACAGCAGCATCACCGAGCTGAACAAGGCGTACTGGGTGGCAGAATACGCCTGATTGGTAAGTCCCGAGAGATAGGCGACAAACGCACTGGAAGCAATTCCCCCCGCCAGGTTGTCGGCAGACACGGTGAACACCAGCGCGCCCACGTCATGGCCCAGGCCGGCGAGCCAGACGAAGAGCAGATTGGTGGCAGCGGAGAGCACCGCACCCAGCATCAGGATTCGCATCACGCCGAAGCGGGCGGTAAATACGCCGCCCAGGGCCGCGCCGGCAATGGTCATGATCACCCCGTACACCTTGGATACGGTCGCGACCTCATCCTTGGTGAAACCCATGTCCACATAAAACGGGTTGCTCATCACCCCCATCACCACGTCCGAAATGCGGTAGATCGCGATCAGGGCAAGAATCAGCAGCGCTTGCCAGCGGAAGCGCTGGATAAAGTCGATGAACGGGCTGAACACCGCGTCATACAGCCATGTCAGCAGATCCAGCCTGGCGCCGCGATAGCCCTTATGTTCAAGCTCAGTGCGGGCATGGGCTTCACGCTCCAGGGTGCCGGGCGCAACATGCGGCTTCGGCTCAGTGATAATCAGTGTGGTCAGCATGCCTACCACCATGCAGGCCGCCATGACCGAATACGCCACCTGCCAGGGATGGAAATCGTAGCCGGTCGCGGAAGGGGCAACGGCTGAGGCAATCCACAATACGCCGGCGCCGGCCGTGATCATGGCGAGGCGATAACCTGCCTGATAGCTTGCCGCCATGGCACCCTGTTTTTCCACTTCCACCGCCTCAATCCGATAGGCATCCAGGGCAATGTCCTGGGTGGCAGAGGCGAAGGCCACGGCCAGGGCGAAGAATATCGTGTGGGACAGATTCAGCACCGGGTCCGTGTTTGCCATGCCGAGCAGCGAACCCGCGATAACGATCTGCGAGACCAGCAGCCAGGAACGGCGGCGCCCAAGTCTGGCGGTGAGCAGCGGCAAAGGCAGCCGGTCCACCAAGGGCGACCACAGCCATTTGATGCCATATGCCAGGCCCACCCAGCTCATGTGGCCGATGGTGGCACGGTCAACGCCTGCCTCGCGCAGCCAGAACGACAGCGTGCCCAGCACCAGCAAGAATGGGAGTCCGGCGGAAAACCCCAGGAACAGCATGCCCAGCACGCGGGGATGGGTGTAGACCTTGAGGGCGGAGAGCCAGGGGCGGGTGGGGATAATCATGCGTTGCGGTTCTACTCTGTGAACGTGAATGTTATTCCATTGACCAACAAACAACTCAAGATAACGGTTACATGAGCAGCCTTCATTGTTGCCGTAATTGATTTCAACCAAAATCTCGAAATGTTATGATGCAACCATGACGCAGCGCACGATAAAGGCCACAATTTTCGATAAAGCAGCTTATCCGGCAAGTGAAGTCGCCTACATGCTCAATATGCCCATTGCCACCGTCAGGTCTTGGAGTTTTGGGCAGAACTACCGGGACAAGGATGGCAATCCGAAGCGATTCAGGGCTGTCATTCATGCCGCGGATGCCCGTAACAAATTGCTCTCCTTTGCTAATTTGTGTGAGTTGCATGTGCTGGCGGCTATTCGGCGTGTGCACAGGGTAAGCTTGCCCAAAGTTCGCGACAGTGTTGATTATGTGCGAGGTCAACTTGATGTTGAGAGGCCGCTTATTGACCGCCAGTTTATGACCAATGGTATTGATCTGTTTGTCGAACAAGCTTCAAAATTGCTGAACGTTTCCCGGCAGGGTCAGGAGGCGATGCGTGGTGAGTTTGAACACGCCTTGGAACGGATTGAAAGAGACAACAAAGACAATCCGGTCAGGCTGTTTCCGTATAGCCGCAGTTCCAGCCAGACTGCCGATCAGCCCAAATCCATCGTGATTGATCCTCGTCTCTCTTTTGGGCGGCCTGTCTTGACTGGCGTGGCCGTTCCGACCGAAATCATTTTCGACCGTTTCCAGGCGGGCGATTCGCTGGAAGACATGGCGAAAGACTACCGCGTTGACGAAAAAGAAATCGAAGAAGCCCTCCGCTTCGAGCAGCGACGCGCCGCCTGAACCGATCACCTTATTCATTGATCGCTGCGCCTGGAGCCGCCTGTTGGGTGAGGCCCTTGACCAGCTTGGTGCGCATTACATTGCACACCACCAGCGTTTTGCGTCCGATGCCCCGGACGAAAAATGGCTTGAGGTCGCGGGACGGGAAGGCTGGGTCGTTCTTACACGGGACAAGCGCATTCGCTGGCGCCCGGCTGAACTTGAAGCCTTTCTTGATCACAAAGTTATCGTCTTTGTTCTTGTGTCTGGCAACGTGTCAGCGGCTGAAACGGCTAACGTCATTTCGAGTTCGTATCAAAAAGTCTTGCGCCTGGCCGCCAACGCCAAACCCCCTGCCATGTTCAGAGTGACGCGAACGGGACTCATCAGTCCGATCAAGATTAGATAGTGCTTGGCTTCTTCCCGCCCTGTTTGGGCAGGGCGTTGGGCAACGGCGTGGTTAAAGGGTGTAGTGGTAATCCACAATCAGCGGCGCGTGATCGCTGAAGCGCTGCGCCTTGTACACGCTGGCGGATTGCGCCTTGGCGGCGATGGCGGGCGTGGCGATCTGGTAGTCGATGCGCCAGCCCACGTTCTTGGCCCAGGCCTGGCCGCGGTTGCTCCACCAGGTGTACGCTTCCCCGCTGTGATCCGGATACAGCTTTCGATAGATGTCAACAAAGCCCAGTTCGTCGAATACGCGTGTCAGCCAGGCGCGCTCCTCGGGCAGGAAGCCGGAGTTCTTCTGGTTGGATTTCCAGTTCTTCAAATCGATTTCCTGGTGGGCGATATTCCAGTCGCCGCAGAGGATGATTTCCTTGCCTGAGCGCGCGAGGGCGTGCAGGTGGGGAAAGAACTGTTCCATGAAGCGGAACTTGGCCTGCTGGCGTTCCTCGGAACTGGAGCCCGATGGCTGGTAGAGGGAAATGATGGCCAGCTTTCCGTAGCCGGCCTCGATATAACGTCCCTCGGCGTCGAACTCGGGCAGACCCAGGCCTTCGACCAGGGTTTGGGGGCGTTTGCGCGTGTACACGCCGACGCCGCTATAGCCTTTCTTTTCGGCGCAATGGAATGCACCGGTCAGGCCGTCGCAAGTCAGGAATTCAGGCCTCAGGTCGGCCGCCTGGGCCTTCAGTTCCTGGACACAGACCACGTCGGGCTGTTGCGTTGGCAGCCAGTCAAAAAAGCCTTTGCTGGCGGCGGAGCGGATGCCGTTGAGATTGGCCGATATAATTCTCATCAAGACTGGTTCAAGAAATGGAAAGAATGTCCGCTTACAAGACCGAATTCCTGGAGTTCGCCATCGCCTCCGGCGTGTTGTGCTTTGGCGAATTCAAGACCAAGGCGGGGCGTCTGTCCCCCTATTTTTTTAATGCCGGGCTCTTCAATGATGGGGCCAAGCTGAAAAAACTGGGGGAATTCTACGCCAAAGCCATCGTTGAATCGGGTATCCCGTTTGACGTGCTGTTCGGACCGGCCTACAAGGGCATTGCCCTGGCGGCCTCGATTGCCATCGCCCTGGTGTCCCTGGGGCACAATGTGCCGTTTGCCTACAACCGCAAGGAGGCGAAGGACCATGGCGAAGGGGGCACGGTGGTTGGCGCAAGCTTGAAAGGCCGGGTGCTGATCGTGGATGATGTGATTTCGGCCGGCACCTCGGTGCGGGAATCAGTAGACATGATACGTGCCCAGGGTGCGCAGCCCGCCGGCGTCGTGATTGCGCTGGATCGAATGGAGAAAGGCGGGGGGGAAAAATCGGCGGTGCAGGAAGTTCAGGAACACTATGGAATGCCGGTGCTATCGGTGGTGAATCTGAACGATCTGCTAGCCTATCTTGCGGGAACGTCAGACTGGGCTGATCGCCTTGAGGCGGTGGCCCGTTATCGGGATCAATATGGAATTTAAGCGAACTTTGTTGATTTGCTGTGCGCTGGTGGCAGGCTCGGCCCAGACTGTTCCTGCAACGGGCGCCAGCTCGGGAAAGCTGTACCGGTGGGTGGATGATCACGGCCACGTGCATTACGGCGATACCCTGCCCGCCAATGCCGGGGAGCGGGGCTCGGCGGAACTCGGTAAGAGCGGCCAGGTCATGAAGCGCTCGGAGTCTCTGCAGGAACGCAATGCCAGACTGGCTGCGGAAGCAGAGGCGGCCCGGATCAAAAAGGAAAAGGACGAGCAGAACCGCGTTGATCAAACCCTGTTGGAGACCTTCACGAGCACTAACGAGATTGATCTGGCGCGCGACCGGGCACTTGAGTTTCACCGGATGGCTATCGAGAGCGCAAAAATCCGCATGTCCCAGGTTGCCGTCAACCAGACAGAAGTGAACGCCCGCGCTGCGGAAATCATCAAGCGGCGCAAGGATCTGCCGCCATACATCAAGAACCAGATTGACGCCAATCAGGCCGAACTGGATAGCCTGAGCCGTACTGTCAAAGCCAATCAGGACGCCATGGTGGACGTCAGGGCAAAATACGATGCGGACAAGGCGCGCTATCGCGAGTTGACCGAAAAGAAATAAGTGACCGGCATGCCGCGTATCAATTCGTAAGAAATTGATACGCAGCTAATCTGACTGCTGCGAAATCCGCCGGCGCAGCGGCTCGAACAGGCAAATGAGATTGCCGGCTCAAGCCTTCATTAGCTGCCAAGCCTGGCCTTGAGAAGGTCATTCACCTGCTGGGGGTTGGCCTTGCCGCGCGTCCGTTTCATGACCTGACCCACCAGGGCGTTGAAAGCCTTGTCCTTGCCGGCGCGGTATTCCTCGACCGATTTGGAGTTGGCGGCCAGCACTTCATCGACGATCTTTTCCAGTTCGCCGGAATCGGACATCTGCTTTAGGCCGCGTGCTTCGATGATGTCATCGATAGAGGCGAGGTCCGACCCTGTTCCAGTTACTTCTAGCCTAGGCAGCTTCATTGCTCCCCAAGCATAGTCCCCTCCAGCTTTTAATTTGACCCACATCTCATCGAACAGATCCTTTGCGATCTTGTTGTTGATTGTATTGTCCGCCACACGAATAACGATTCCAGCTAGTTGTTCGGGACTTACGGGCGATTCGACAATATCTATCCCTTCCCGATTGAGACGTCCGGCTAGTTCGCCCATTATCCAATTCGCACAGGCCTTCGCCAAATCTTTGCCAGCAGTTGAGACCATATTCTCGAAGTAGAGGGAAATTCCCAAGGACGAAGTCAAGGTAGCGGCATCGTAGGCCGACACGCCGTAGTCGCGCTGAAAGCGCGTCTGCATCGTGGCGGGCAGTTCGGGTAGCGCCGCGCGCATGGCTTCGATCCAGTCCTCATCCAGCTTCACCGGCAGCAGGTCGGGATCCGGGAAGTAGCGGTAATCGTGCGCGTCTTCCTTGCTGCGCATCATGCGCGTCTCGCCGGTGTCGGGGTCGAACAGCACGGTTGCCTGCTCGACACGGCCCCCATCTTCCAGCGTTTCGATCTGCCAGTGCGCTTCATATTCGATGGCCTGCTGCAGGAACTTGAAGGAGTTCAGGTTCTTGATTTCGCGCCGGGTGCCCAGCTTTTCCGACCCCTTGGGACGAACCGATACATTGGCATCGACCCTGAAACTGCCTTCCTGCATGTTTCCGTCGCAGATGCCGATCCAGGTCACCAGGGTGCGCAGGGCGCGCGCATAGGCAACGGCTTCCTCGGCGGAACGCATGTCGGGTTCGGAGACAATTTCCAGCAAGGGCGTTCCGGCGCGATTGAGATCGATTCCGCTCATCCCATGAAAATCCTCGTGCAGGGATTTTCCTGCATCCTCTTCCATATGAGCGCGGGTAAGCCGAACGGACTTCTCAACCCCGTCAACCAGAATATTCAGCACGCCATGCTCGACGATGGGCTTGGCAAGTTGACTGATCTGATAGCCCTTGGGCAGGTCGGGATAGAAATAATGCTTGCGGTCGAACACGTTCACGCGGTTGATCGTTGCGCCGACAGCCAGGCCAAACTTGATTGCACGCTCGACCGCTCCCTTGTTCAATACCGGCAGCACGCCAGGCAAGGCAATATCGACCGCATTGGCCTGCGTATTGGGCGCAGCGCCAAAGACCGTGCTGCTGGCAGAGAATATTTTTGATCGTGTGGAAAGCTGGGTGTGGACTTCCAGCCCTATGACGATCTCCCAGTTTGCGTCGCTGCGCGGCATCTCAAATTCCCTCCGGCATGCGACGGTGCCAATCCGTTAATTGTTGATACCGGTGGGCTGTGTTCAACAGTCTGGCTTCTGCAAAGTAATCGCCGATCAACTGCAGCCCGATCGGACGGCTGCTGGTGGTGAATCCGCAAGGAATCGACATGCCGGGAAGCCCGGCAAGATTGACTGCAATGGTGTAGATATCCGACAGGTACATGGCCACCGGGTCAGCCGCCTTTTCGCCAAAATTGAATGCGGCGGTGGGCGCCGTGGGTCCAAGAATCACGTCGCACTGCTTGAACGCTGCGCTGAAATCGTTGGCGATCAGGCGGCGGATCTTTTGGGCCTGCAGATAATAGGCATCATAGTAACCGTGCGACAGCACATAGGTGCCGATCATGATGCGGCGCTTGACCTCGGTGCCGAATCCCTCGGCCCGCGACTTCTCATACATGTCGAGCAGATCCTTGTATTCGCTGGCGCGGTGTCCGTAGCGCACGCCGTCGAAACGCGACAGGTTGGAGGACGCCTCGGCCGGTGCGAGTACATAGTAGGCCGGCACAGACAGACCGGAATTGGGCAGGCTGATGTCAACCGTCGTCGCACCCAGCTTGCGATACTCGGCAATCGCGGCGTCCACTGCGCCGGCGACCTCGGCGGACAATCCTTCGCCGAAAAATTCCTTGGGCAGGCCAATACGCAAGCCGGAAAGAGGCTGATCCAGGTCGCGGGTGTAATTTTCCGCGTCCCGCTCCAGGCTGGTGGAATCACGTGGATCGAAACCGGCCATTACATTTAGGAGGAGGGCGCAATCTTCGGCGGATTTGGCCATGGGCCCGGCCTGGTCGAGCGAGGAGGCGAAGGCGATCATGCCGTAGCGGGAACACACGCCGTACGTCGGCTTGAGGCCCGTGATGCCGCACAGCGCGGCGGGTTGCCGGATCGAACCGCCCGTGTCGGTGCCCGTGGCGGCAGGTGCCAGGCGCGCGGCCACCGCGGCGGCCGAACCGCCGGACGAACCGCCCGGCACGGCATTCTCATCCCAGGGGTTCCTGACCGGGCCGAAGAAGCTGGTTTCGTTGGAGGAGCCCATGGCGAATTCGTCCATGTTGGTCTTGCCCAGGCTGACCATGCCGGCCTGCTTGAATTTGGCAATCACTGTGGCGTCGTAGGGCGCGACGAAGTTGGCCAGCATGTTCGAACCGCAGGTGGTGAGCCAGCCCTCGGTGCAGAAAATATCCTTGTGCGCGATCGGCACACCGGTCAGCGGCCCGGCCTTGCCGGCAGCGCGTTGCTGGTCGGCCTGGCGAGCTTGTTCCAGGGTCTTGTCCCGGTCCACCGTGATGAAGGCGTTGAGGCGAGCGTTATGGGCTTCGATTCGTTCCAGGTGTCTGCCGGCCAGTTCAACGGCGGTGATCCTGCCTGTTTCCAGAGCGGCGGAAAGTTCTTTAAGGGAAGCGTTGATCATGGATACGAGGCGGGTGACGAGTGGAGATGATGCGCGGCAAAACGACGGTACTTCCCAAGCTGATCCCGCCAGTCTTCACTTCCGGCGTCTCACTCAATGACTTTGGGTACCAGGTACAGTCCGTTTTCCACCGCCGGCGCAATGGCCTGGAACTTTTCCCGTAGATTCCGCTCGGTAGGACTGTCCTCACGCAAGCGCAGTTGCACATCGCGGGCGTGGGACATGGGTTCCACGCCCGCAGTATCAACGGCCTGCATCTGTTCGATCAGGCCGAAAATGCTGTTCAACTGGTGTTGCAGTCCGGCAGCCTCTTCCGGGCTGACGGCCAGGCGGGCCAGGCGGGCAATACGCTGGATATCTTGCAGGCTCAGGGACATGTGGAATGGAGCTGGGACCGTGGACAGAAACCCGGTGGGGTGTATGCCCCACCAAGGCCTATAGGTTATCATAGCCGCTTGTTTTTTCTAAAGAACCACGGAACCCGGTCAAAGCTTTGGCGTGCCCGGCGCCGGTTTCTTAAGTTACCGCGCCTTGGCGCGCTTCCTGCAACATTTCGTCGCCTTCGGGCGCAAGGACAACATGCTCGGTTTTCTTACCCAATATTTTTCCACCGATCTGGCCATCGATCTGGGTACGGCGAATACCCTGATTTATGTGCGCGGAAAAGGTATCGTGCTGGACGAGCCTTCAGTCGTTGCCATTCGCATCGATATGAACGCCGGCGGCAAAAAGACCATCCAGGCGGTGGGCCTGGAGGCCAAGCGGATGCTGGGCCGCACGCCGGGCTCGATGAATGCGATCCGGCCGATGAAGGATGGCGTGATCGCGGACTTCACCGTGACCGAGCAGATGCTCAAGTTCTTTATCAAGAAGGTTCACGATTCCAAGCTGTTCCAGCCCAGTCCCCGCATCATCATTTGCGTGCCCTATGGCTCCACCCAGGTGGAACGGCGCGCAATCCGGGAATCCGCCATCGGTGCCGGCGCGCGCCAGGTGTATCTGATCGAGGAACCCATGGCGGCCGCCATCGGCGCCGGGCTGCCGGTTTCCGAAGCCACGGGTTCCATGGTGGTGGATATCGGCGGCGGCACCACCGAGGTGGGCGTGATCTCGCTGGGCGGCATAGTCTATGCCTCCTCGATTCGGGTGGGCGGCGACAAGTTTGACGAATCCATCATCAACTACATTCGGCGCAACTACGGCATGCTGATCGGCGAAGCGACCGCAGAGCAGATCAAAAAGCAAATGGGGTCGGCCTTCCCCGGCGCCGAAGTGCGGGAATTGGAGGTCAAGGGCCGCAGCCTGGCAGAAGGCATTCCGCGCCGATTCACCGTGACGAGCAACGAAATTCTCGAAGCCCTGACCGATCCGCTCAACGCCATCGTCAGCGCAGTCAAGCAGGCGCTGGAGCAGACCCCGCCCGAACTGGGGGCCGACATTGCGGAAAAGGGCATGGTCGTGACTGGCGGCGGTGCTCTGCTGCGCGATCTGGACCGCTTGCTGATGGAAGAAACCGGCTTGCCCGTCATCATCGCGGAAGACCCGTTGACCTGCGTGGTGAGGGGCTCGGGCAAGGCGCTGGAAGATATGGAGCAGTTGCCCACGGTTTTCACCCATGAATGATGGCACCGCCGCCAACGCCGCACTGATCAGCATCCTCATCTAAACGGGGGCATGCATGGCCGCCCCCGCCCATCCTCTCTTCGCTCGCACGATCGGGCCGGGCACACGACTGGCCATCTGGACTGCAGTGTCCATCCTGGTCATCGTGCTGGATGCCCGTTTCAACAGTCTGTCGATGCTTAGAAATGGATTGGCTTCCCTGCTTCGCCCCGTGCAGACGGCGGTGCGCATCCCGTTTGAAGTTGCGGTGGAAGTGAGTGGGTATCTGGTGCGGCATCGAGCCATGCAGGTGGAAGATGAATCGCTGCGAGCCCGTCACGTTCAGGATGCCGCCGAGCTGCACCACCTGGCGGAACTGGAGGTGGAGAACGCCCGGCTGCGAAGCTTGCTCGATGCTCGGGCCAAAACAAAGATCCGTACGGTTGCCGCAGAAATCTGGACGGTCGCACGGGATCCGTTTTCCCGCCGGGTGGTGCTGGATAAAGGCACTCGCGCCGGGATAGCGGCTGGCCAGCCGGTGGTGGACGCACAGGGTCTGGTGGGGCAGGTTGCACGCGCCTACCCTTACAGCAGTGACGTGATCATGGTTACCGACCCGGATCAGGCGGTGCCTGCCTACGTTCAGCGCACCGGCAAACGGGTGCTGGTGTTCGGCACCGGCTACGGTCTGGAGATTCGCTACCAACCTTCGGCGGTTGATATTCGAAGGGGCGACGTGCTGCTGACTTCCGGCATCGATCATATCTACCCCGAAGGCTTGCCGGTGGCGCAGGTCAATCAGGTACTGCGGCCCAGTTCCAATCCCTATGCCAAAGTGTATTGCCTACCCATGGCCAACGTGGAAGGCAGCCGAATGTTGATGGTCTTGCTGGTGAAGTCGATAGGGGCGCGCAAGCCATGAATGTCCGGAGTGCAGTTGCACAGGAATCCCAGGCAGGCTGGGGTACGATCCTGGCAAGCCTGGTGCTGGCCCTGGCGCTCAAGCTCCTGCCCTGGTCCGGCTGGGCATTGACGCTGCGGCCGGATTTTCTCCTCATCGTACTGTTGATCTGGGCGCAAAAGCGCCCCAGTCTGGTGGGAATGACGCTGGCCTGGCTCCTGGGTCTGCTGGCGGACATTCAGGATGGCGTGGTGCTGGGCCAGTATGCGCTTGGCTATGTGGTCGGGGTTTACCTGGTTCAGTACCTGCAGCGCAGGCTCCTGCAGTTTGCGCTGCATTTTCAGGCCATGCACGTGTTTGTCATTCTGCTGCTGGTCGAAGTGGTGTCGCTGGTCGTGGGCTGGACTTCGGGCAAAAGTCCCCGAATTCACATGATGTTCATTGCTGCGCCCGTTGGCGCCTTACTCTGGTATGGACTGGCGTATTTGAGCCGAATGCCGGCAGCCGGGAAGCACGCGGGCTAAGGAAGCTCTGACACGTCTCGAATGGCAGCCCCCCAACTTAAGAATCTCCAGCTTGAACTTGAGCAGTTCCATGGGCGCCTCAAATGGGCCGCGGCGTTCGCCGTATTGCTTGCGCTTGCCTTGCTGGGCCGTCTGTTCTTCATGCAGGTGATACGTTACGACCACTACCTGGTCCTGGCAGAAGCGAACCGCACTACATTGGTTCCAACCCCGCCCGCGCGCGGCCTGATATTTGATCGGAAGGGTGCGGTGCTGGCGGAAAACTATTCTGCCTATACCGTGGAACTGACCGTTTCCAAAGTGGGCGACCTCGAAAAAGCCCTGGCTGAAATTGGCAAGCTGATCACCATAACGCCCAAGGACATCCGCCGTTTCAGAAAGCTGCTGGATGAATCACGCCAGTTTGAAACCATTCCGCTCAAGAACCGGTTGAGCGATGAAGAGGTGGCGGTTCTGGCGGCCAACCATTACCGCCTTCCCGGCGTCGAAGTCAAAGCCCGCCTGTTTCGCAACTATCCTGCGGGCGACGGGCTGGCGCATGTAATCGGTTACATCGGCCGTATCAACGACCGCGATCTGCAGGCGCTGAAAGATAGTGGCCGACTTGCCAATTACAAGGGCTCGGCGCATATCGGCAAGCTGGGGCTGGAGCAGAGCTATGAAGCGCTGCTGCACGGCCGCACCGGTTTTGATCAGATGGAGACGGATGCCTCGGGGCGGGCAGTCCGCCTGCTGGCACGCGTACCCCAGGTGCCGGGCCACGATCTCACGCTCAACCTGGACAGCGAGTTGCAGGCGGTCGCGGAACAAGCGTTCGGCGCCTTCCGCGGCGCTCTGGTGGCCATGGATCCCAATACGGGGGGGGTGCTGGCGATGGTGAGCAAACCCGGATTCGACGCCAACGTGTTTGTCGACGGCCTTGATCCGTTAAGCTGGAAAGCACTGAATGACTCTCCTGACCGGCCCATGGTGGACCGGGCGCTGAATGGCAACTATCCGCCGGGCTCCACCATCAAGCCCTTCATGGCCATGGCCGCGCTGGAAATGGGGGTGCGAAAGCCCACGGACACCATATTCGATCCGGGCTATTACTCCATTCCGGGCAGCAGCCACCGCTATCGGGACTGGCGCAAGGAGGGTCACGGCGTGGTGGATATGCACAAGTCCATCGTCCAGTCTTGTGATTCCTACTACTACCGTCTCGCGGTAGATATGGGCATCGATCGCATACATGATTTTCTCTCCCGCTTCGGCTTCGGCGCCAAGACTGGAATCGATGTGGAAGGCGAGTCGAGCGGTTTGCTGCCGTCGCGGGAATGGAAGCAGAGACGCTGGCAAAAGCCCTGGTTCATTGGTGAAACGGTGATCGCCGGCATTGGCCAGGGCTACGAGTTGGTCACGCCGCTGCAGTTGGCGGCGGGTGTTTCCATGCTGGCCAATGGCGGCACCTACTACCAGCCGCAACTGGTAAGAGCCGTGCGCGATGCGCAGACTCGCCAGGAGACATTGATTCCGCCCAAGGTCTTGCGGCAGGGCCATTTCAAACCTGAGCATCTGCAGGAGATTCGATCCGCCATGGTCGACGTCCTCAAGCCCGGCGGGACGGCGGTTACGGCGGGTGCCGGGGCCGAGTACCAGATTGCCGGCAAGACCGGAACGGCCCAAGTATTCAGCATGAGGCACAATGAACGCTATGATGCGCGCCGGGTATCACAACGCTTGCGCGATCACGCCCTGTTTGTGGCCTATGCGCCGGCGGACAAGCCAAGGATAGCGCTGGCCGTGCTGGTGGAAAACGGAGGCCATGGCGGCACCACTGCGGCACCCATCGCGCGCAAGGTGCTCGATTATTATCTGCTGGGGCGCAAGCCCCAGGGGACGCCAAAGACGAGCGGAAATGAACAGACAGGAGATTAGGTTCCGGTTGCGCAAGGTGGTCCGCCACCTCGACGGCATTCTGCTGGCACAGATCCTCATCCTGTTGCTGGTGAGCACGGCCGTGCTGTACAGCGCCTCGGGCGAGAGCGCGGACCGGCTGACCGGCCATTTGATCAATATCCTGGCGGGGCTGACCGTGCTGGTGGTGGTCGCCAACATTCCGCCTCACATTCTGTCCAAGCTGGGCCTCCCACTGTATGTGCTGGGGGTCGTCATGTTGGTGGGGGTCGCCTTCTTCGGCGAGGTGCGCAATGGATCGCGCCGCTGGCTGAATCTGGGCGTAGCCATTCAGCCTGCGGAGTTGTTGAAAATCGCGTTGCCCCTGATGTTGGCCTGGTACTTTCAGCGCCGTGAAGGCATCCTGCAACTCAAGGATTTTCTCGTCGCAGCCCTGCTGGTGGTAGCGCCGCTGGTGCTGATTTTGCGCCAGCCGGACTTGGGCACCGCCGTGCTGATTGCAGCTTCCGGATTCTACTTGCTGTTTCTCGCCGGTCTGCCATGGAAAATCATGGTCGGCCTGGCGGTTGCGCTGGGGGCCTTGGTGCCGGTGGCCTGGAACATGATGCACGACTACCAGCGCCAGCGCGTGTTGACCTTGTTTGATCCCGCATCCGACCCGCTCGGGTCTGGCTACCACATCATTCAGTCCACCATAGCCATCGGGTCCGGCGGACTGTTTGGCAAGGGTTGGATGGAAGGCACCCAAACCCGGCTGGACTTCATCCCGGAGCGAACGACGGATTTTGTGTTTGCCGTGTTTGGCGAGGAATTTGGCATGCTGGGCGGCGTTCTGCTGGTGCTGCTGTACCTGAGCATGGTGGTGCGCGGTCTGATGATTGCGTCGCGCGGCGCCAATCTGTTTGCCCGCTTGATGGCGGGGGCCATCAGCCTGAATCTTTTTACCTACGTGTTTGTCAACATGGGGATGGTGTCCGGCATCCTGCCGGTGGTCGGCGTGCCTCTCCCATTTTTGAGTTATGGGGGAACGGCCATGGTCACCCTGATGATCGGCTTTGGCATATTGATGAGCGTGGCGACCCACCGCAAGCTGCTTAAGACATGAGATTTCACTTATCCCTGGCCGCCGCGCTGATTGTGACTGGCTGCGCCAGCCCGCCGCATGAGCCGGCCGCCACCGCTTCCAGAGGGCCCGGGCCGGTGGCAGCAATGGCGCCGCCCCTCAAGCCGGGAGGCTACTATCAGGACGACGGACCGGGCGATCATCCGCCGCCCAATCTGGACAACATTCCGGACGCCGTGCCCAGGCACGAGCCGCTCCATCCCTATGCCAACAAAATCTATGTGGCCCTGGGCCAGACCTACATGCCGGAAACGGAACTCAAACCCTTTGTCCAGGAAGGCACGGCCTCCTGGTATGGGCGCAAGTTCAATGGCAGTCGAACCTCTTCGGGCGAAGTCTATGACATGTACGCCATGACCGCCGCTCACCCCACCCTGCCCATTCCCAGCTACGCGCGGGTAACCGCCCTGGATACCGGCAAATCGGTCATAGTGCGCATCAATGACCGCGGGCCGTTCCACAGCAACCGGATCATCGATCTGTCTTACACCGCCGCGCACAAGCTGGGGATTATCGGCCGCGGACAGGGGCGGGTCCGGGTGGAGAGTATCGACCCGGACAAGGCGGAAGTGGCGAGTCAAGTTCTGCCCAGCGGGGTTTACGTCCAGCTCGGCGCTTTCAGCGGCCTGGAACATGCACGGAACCTATTGGACCGGGCCCGGAAGGATCTGGGTCTGGACGAGAGCCAGGGCCGCATTGTGTCGGGCAATGGCTTGCTGAGGGTCAGTCTGGGGCCATTCTCCGGCGAGGACGAAGCCGACCGGATGATTCGCCGCGTCCGGGACGCCTTGCAGATTCAGCCGATCAAAGTGTTTCGTTAAGGAGTCTGGTGTTCAAGATGAGATTGATAAAATTCTGTTGCCTGGTGTTGTGTCTTCCACTGGCGTCCCTTGCGCAAGACGTTCCGCCGGCGCCAAGCCTCACGGCCAAGGCGTATATCCTGATCGATGCGGCCAATGGGGTGAAGCTTGCCGGGCGCAACGAGGACGCCAAGCTCGAGCCGGCCTCGCTGACCAAGCTGATGACAGCCTATCTGGTTTTCGCCGCGCTCAGGGATGGCAAGCTGAAACTCGATGATGAGCTGACGCCGTCGGACCGCGCATTCAAGGCCGAAGGCTCGCGCACGTTTCTGCCTCAGGGCAAACCAGCCAAGGTTGAGGATCTGATCCGCGGCATGATCGTGCAGTCCGGCAA
>JBAWGM010000473.1:0-3114 GCA_049592895.1 Thiobacillaceae bacterium
GCGCTGCCACCTGGAAGCGGGCAGGGCGATTTTTTAATGGACTTCCGGCCTTCTGGTCGCGGAAGGTAACGTCTAAGGAAACATCATGCAAATCGAAGTCAATGTCAAAAAGCGTGACCTGCAAGGATCGGGTGCGAGCCGCCGCCTGCGTCGCGCGGGTCTGGTGCCGGGCGTGCTGTACGGCGGCGACAGGCCCGCCGAGAGCATCGTGCTCAATCACAAGGACTTGTTCCTGCAAGTGCGTCACGAGGCTTTCCATTCCTCCATCCTGTCCATGAAACTGGAGGGCGATACTCAGATGGCGCTGCTGCGCGACCTGCAATGGCATCCCTTCAAGCAGCAGATACTCCATGCGGATTTCCAGCGCGTGGACAAGGGCCACAAGATACACATCAAGGTGCCGCTGCATTTCATCAACCAGGAAACTGCGCCCGGGGTGAAGCTGGGTCATGGCCTGGTCAGCCACGTGATAACCGAACTGGATGTGGAATGTCTGCCCGGCAACCTGCCCGAGTTCATTGAAGTGAATCTGGGTGAGCTGCAGCTTGGCCAGTCCATCCACGTCAACGACCTCCAGTTGGGGGACGGAGTGGAGCCGGTTGCGCACCTCAAGGCAGAAAATCCGGTGGTGGCGGTAATCACCCCGCCCAAGGTGGTTGTCGAAGAGGCGCCGGCTGCCGATGCAGCGGCGCCTGCCGGCGAAACCCCTGCGGCCTGACCCCTGCCACTACGCTAGCGGCGCCCGTGGCGGCATTGCGTCTGATCGCAGGGCTGGGCAATCCCGGCCCCGAGTATTCCGAAACCCGGCATAACGCCGGGTTTTGGTTTGTTGACGCCTGTGCCCGCAAGCTGGGCGCCAAACTGGCGCCTGAATCGCGCTATTTCGGCGAAGCTGCCCGAGTCCGCACCGAGAGTGGGGATTTGTGGCTGCTCAAGCCGCTCACTTTCATGAACCGTTCGGGCCGGGCTGTGGCGGCGCTGGTCCGGTTCTACAAAATCAGCCCGGAAGAGATTCTGGTGGTGCATGACGAACTGGATCTGCTGCCCGGCGAAATAAGGCTTAAACAGGGGGGCGGCAACGGCGGCCATAACGGCCTGAAAGATCTTGCCGTGCAATTGGGAAGCGCCGAGTTCTGGCGACTGCGGCTGGGCATAGGCCATCCGCGCAACTTGGGCGTGGCGCAGGACGTGGTGGATTTCGTTTTGCATCGGCCGAGGGCGCAGGAGCAGGAAGCGATTGAAATTGCCGTAACTCGCGGTCTGGATGAATTGCCGGCTCTGCTGCGAGGGGATTTTCCAGCGGCCATGCGACGCTTACATACGAAGGCACAAGAATGAGTTTGAAATGCGGCATCGTGGGCCTGCCCAACGTCGGCAAGTCCACCCTGTTCAATGCACTGACGCAGGCAGGCATTGCGGCGGAGAATTACCCGTTTTGCACCATCGAACCCAATACCGGCATCGTTGAGGTGCCGGATCTGCGCATTGCCAGGTTGGCTGAGATAGTCAAACCTGAACGCGTGGTGCCCGCCATTGTCGAGTTTGTCGATATTGCCGGGCTGGTCGCCGGAGCGAGCAAGGGCGAGGGCCTGGGCAATCAGTTTCTCGCCAACATCCGCGAAACGGATGCGGTGGCCCATGTGGTGCGCTGCTTCCACAACGAAAACGTCATTCACGTAGCGGGCAAAGTCGATCCGCTGTCCGACCTTGAAACCATCAACACCGAGCTGGCGCTGGCCGACCTGGCCACGGTGGAAAAGGCGATGGCGCGCGCCGCCAAGACCGCCCGGGCGGGCGACAAGGAGGCGCAAAAGCTGGTCACGGTGCTGGAGAGGGTGACCGCTAGTCTCAATGAAGGCAGACCGGCCAGGGCCGCGGGGCTCGATGAGGAACAGGCGGCGCTGCTCAAACCTTTGTTCCTGCTCACCGCCAAGCCGGTCCTGTATATCGCCAACGTTGACGAGGAAGGCTTTCACGACAATCCGCTTCTCGACACCCTTTGTGTACGCGCAAAAGAGGAACACGCTCCGGTGGTACCCGTCTGCGCCGCGTTAGAAGCGGAGTTGCAGGAGTTGTCGCCCGAGGAACGGCTGGAATTCCTCAAGGAACTCGGCTGGGACGAGCCCGGCCTTAACCGTGTGATCCGCTCGACCTACGGCCTGTTGGGCCTGCAAACTTATTTCACCGCCGGGGTCAAGGAAGTGCGTGCCTGGACCATCCACAAGGGCGACACCGCGCCCAGGGCTGCCGGCGTGATCCACACTGACTTCGAACGCGGCTTCATCCGCGCCCAGACCATTTCCTACGAGGACTTCATCGTCTGCAAGGGCGAGCATGGCGCCAAGGAAGCCGGCAAGATGCGCGCCGAAGGCAAGGACTACGTGGTCAAGGACGGAGACGTGATGAATTTTCTGTTCAACGTCTGATCTTGCGGACCGTGGTCGAGGCTGTGGCTTAACAGTCTCAGGCCGAGAGCCGGCCGTGATCCGGGTTTGACCTGCTTGATCGGCCGTCGGCCAAGGCTGCGATCAATAGGGAGTTGGAGCGCCCAGTGGCCTTGTCAAGCTCTCCCGCCTATGGGTTTGACACCCTGTCGGGAAACCGCCATAATTTCGCGCTTTCGTTCGGTGGGGTTCCCGAGCGGTCAAAGGGATCAGACTGTAAATCTGACGGCTCTGCCTTCGAAGGTTCGAATCCTTCCCCCACCACCAGGTATTTGCTTGGGTCTTGGCAGTGCAAGTGTAGGGTTGGGTCGCAGGTCAGGGCGGCGGTAGTTAAATGGTAGAACCTCAGCCTTCCAAGCTGATGACGCGGGTTCGATTCCCGCTCGCCGCTCCAGGAAAGATGTATTGCAACCGTCCTCATGGGCGGCAAGAGCCCATGTAGCTCAGTGGCAGAGCACTCCCTTGGTAAGGGAGAGGTCGGCAGTTCAATCCTGCCCATGGGCACCAGGTTAATTATGTTGAGTAAGCGTAAGGGGTGAGGCGATGTCCAAGGAAAAATTTCAACGCACGAAGCCGCACGTAAACGTGGGGACGATCGGTCACGTGGACCATGGCAAGACCACGCTGACGGCGGCCATTACCATTATCTTGTCGAAGAAGTTTGGTGGAT
>JBAWGM010000474.1:0-1938 GCA_049592895.1 Thiobacillaceae bacterium
GAATTGTCTGGGCCAATGACGCATTCTGCCTTTCGACCGGATATTCCTCTGAAGAGCTGCTGGATCACTCGCCATCGATTCTGAAGTCCGGCAGACAGGACACCGCTTTCTACCAGGACTTATGGGAAGCAATCCTTGCGGGCCAGGTTTGGCAAGGAGAGTTGATCGAGCGACGCAAGGACGGTACGCTTTACACGGTGGACGAAACCATCACGCCGCTGTCTTACATGGAACGCAATACCACCCATTTCATCGCGAGCCTACACGCCATCAGCTCTGGTAAGCAAGAACGGGATCTGGAGCATTTCCTTGCCTACCACGACAGTTTGACTGGCCTGCCCAATCGCGCCCACTTCTTGAATCTCTTGCAGCAGTCCATTGAATATGCCAGGCAGCAGCACAAGTACCTGGGCCTCTTGTTCGTCGATCTGGATTATTTCAAGCAGGTCAACGACACGTTCGGACATCGAATCGGAGACTTATTGTTGGTGGCAGTTGCCAACAGATTGCGGGCCGCAGTGCGAACGACTGATATCGTGGGGCGAATTGGCGGAGACGAGTTCACCGTTATCGAGGCTAATCTGGACGACCCGCAGTCTGCGCGATCCTTGGCAGGGAAACTGGAAGCGGCCGTTGGGAGACCTTACATGATCAATCGTCACAGGATCAAGATTGGCGCAAGCGTAGGGTTTTCGATCTACCCGAAAGACGGCGACGATCCCGAAACATTGCTCGAACAGGCGGATGCGGCAATGTATCGAGCAAAGCGCCAAGCCAAGTCCCGTGCTGGTTCTCAAGTCCCCTTTAGTTCAAACAGCGCTCAATAGGCCGGCTGCGTCGCTTGGGGCAGCTGGCAGGATTACTGCGAGGACTCCCAGGCCTGCTTCAGCCTACCTGACCTCAGCGCTGCGGCATCGGACCGCCCGTCTTCCAATCCGTCTGATGGGCTGGCTCGCCAACCTGGCTATTTACGCACTGGACCAGCGACTCCACAGGCGCCGGCACACGCAGACCGACCTGCTCGATGTTGACAATTTCTCCGCTCTTCAATCGCTTGCCGTAGAGCCTCAGATTGGCCTGATCCAACAGACGAACGTGATACTCATCCGTCGACTGGCCCAGCATCAGTCCCCGATGCAGGCTGTACGTGACGATGCCAGTAGGCAGATTGGCGGTATCGGCGCGTCCGTATAGATACGAACCGCCTGGAGTCACCAGACCATTCAAAAAGTGTCCTGTGAGCAGGTCCTGTATGCTCTGTTTCGTTTTGAATACGATCAGCACATCGGTTACCCGCATGCCAATCTGAGGGCCAACACTGGTTCCGTATACCTCCAGCATCAGCGGGGGTCCCCAACGGCCATTTTTCTGGCGATAGACCAGAAATCCTTGTCCGTGAATCCGGGCGTCGATAAAGCCCACCTTCACCAGATTCTCCAGCACGGCGAATCCTGCGCTGCCCTTTACGAGATTCTTGACCCTGGCCGGATCGACTTGGTAGATGGCGACCACCCTGTCAAGGGCGGCTTTGGCCAGTTCCATGGCGGTGGCCACTTGGGGGTCCGGGCTGGCAATCGCACTATAAGGTGAAGGTGCGCAGGCATCCGTGCCATTTCCCGCTCGAATTCCTGGTTCGGCCGCTGCCGCTGCCCCAACCAACATTGCCGCGGCTAACGCAAGCATGGGTGATCCCCATAATCCATTCATTGAGAACTCCCCTTCCAAGTGGTATTCAAGATACGATCTGCGCCGTAATGGGGCGCGGCTCGAAATCCACGGGTCGATTGGTCTTTTCCTGATGTTCCGTGGGGTACTTTACGCTAGCCCAATAGAAGATAGGCGCCGCCTGAACTCTACTACAGGAAGGTGCCCGCGTTTAGTGACCGGACGGGGCACACGTATCTGAGGTACGAGTTTTGCCTGATAGTGCCCGCCAAT
>JBAWGM010000475.1:0-3536 GCA_049592895.1 Thiobacillaceae bacterium
AGTCGTGAAGGTGGTCGGCGCGGTATTTGGCGTCTCGGTCCGATCCAGAAATGTGCTAGGCAATGCCTTGGGAAGCATTCGGGCGGTGTTCGGAGGGCATTAAGGCGGGTATGCCAAACTCGTATCGGCCAACCGCGATGCGGCCGTGGAGGATATGATCGCCCAGGCAGCCGCAGCGGGTGCCAATGCCATTGTCATGACCCGATTCGACAGCGGTGAATTCGCCGCAGGACGCGGCCAGGCAATGAATGAGGTGGTGGCCTACGGTACTGCAGTCGTGCTGGAGAAGGCGACTAATCAGGCACGAGTAGAGTGAGAGGTGGAATTCGGAAATCACTCTGGATCCGCGTTGCACCGGCAGCACGGTTCTATCGAAATACAAATCGTACTAATGCCAGACAATAAATGAGTGGCACTGATGAATTCTTCATCACGCTCGGAAGAGGCGCGACAGTTGTGTGTCTTGCACCCACAGATCAGGTTGTTATCCACACAATTTGTGGATGAGTTATTGCGCCGTTTTCTTGCCGGTTGACGCAAATGGCGTCGGACGATGCGAAGTCGGCGGGTGTTGAAGGAGGAGGGGATGTTCGCCGGACCGGAATATTGCTGGAAGAAACTCTCGCCCGACGCGGTACGCGCAAATTCATGGGAAGAGCACCGAAGTAGGGGAGTGGCATCGACCCAGTGAGAACTATTTCGAGCATTCGTCAACGTCAACCGCCTGCGGGGGCCGATCCACGCACCGGCGACCCTGGCTATAATCACTCCATCTGAGCCAACCCGAACCACAAGAGAGGAGACGGCTGTGAGAGCAAACACGTTGCGCAGTTGGCTGCTGGCAGTGATCTTGGTATGGGCTGGCACCGCGCCGGCCTTCGGGCTGGAATCTGGGCCCACTACGGAGACTTGCTACGGCGCCCACGTGGATTCGGGAGGATGGGTGCATTTCGTGGTCTATGCCCCACGCGCTGTCTCCGTGAACCTGCTGCTCTATGGTGACCCTCGGGCACGAACGCCAAGCCAGATGGTGCCCATGAGCCACGCGGGTGACGACTGGAAAGTCAAGGTCCATGGGGAAGGAGTAGGCCCGGGCCTGTTTTACATGTACCAGGCGGACGGTCCCCGAGAGGCCTCTGCCGACCATCCCTACGGCGCCGTTTTCAACCCGAATTATGTGCTCAACGACCCCTACGCCTACCTTACCCAAAACGTCAACAACGCGGCCTTCTTCGCCAGCGCGCCTTTCACTGACATGCAGGCTCCGGTCTATGCAGGCGGTGGCAAGAGCGTAGTCTATGACCATGCCCGGGACCTGCAACCGGGCCACGTGAAAGTGGCGCCTCAAGACCTGGTCGTCTACGAGCTTCACGTCCAGGACTATACGGCCGCTCTCGGCAGCCTACCGAAGGGCTTGCGGGGCACTTATTTGGGCCTGGCTCAGGGCGGACTCAACACTCCCGGGGGCCGGCCCGCCGGCATTGACCATCTGGTGGAATTGGGAGTGAACGCTGTGGAACTGATGCCAGTCATGGAATACGACGAGCAGACTGGCAACGAACCCGGCCGCCTCAACCACTGGGGCTACATGACCACCAATTTTTTCGCGCCCGAGGCGCGCTACGCTGCCCACCCCGGTGACCAGGTGACGGAATTAAAAAAGCTGGTTCAAGCCTTCCACGACCGGGGCATCGCCGTGTTCATGGACGTGGTGTACAACCATACCGGCGAGGGCTCCTGGGTTGACAACGGGAGGCTGGCGGCCAAGTGCTTCAACCTGATGTGCCTGGCTGCCGATCAGATCTACCGGCCCACCGCGGACCACCGCTACTATGCCAACAACACTGGCACCGGTAACGACGTGGACTTCGGCGGCGGCGACCGCTACACCAAGCGCTTAGTCACCGATTCCCTGACCCTGTGGAACCAGGCCTACGGCATTGATGGATTTCGTTTCGACTTGGCGCGGATCCTCGCCGACGGCTCCAATGATGCCGCCGACTGGGTAGACAACGACCCGCGCTATGCCGCCGCCCACCTGCACGCCGAGCCGTGGGACCTGGGCGGGCAGTGGTACGACTTCATGGACAGCTACGGCTGGAGCGCGGAGAACAACCGCTGGGCCAAGTGGCTGGGCCGTTACCGGGACAAAGTGCGGCGCTTCTCTGAGTCCAGCCTGGACAACCGAGAGGCCTTGAAGCAGCTTATCGAGGGCTACGGCTCGGTGAGCGATGGGTTGGGTGCGCCGGCCTCCACCCGGCCCTGGCGCTCGATCAATCTGGTCGCGGTGCACGACGGCTACACCCTGCGGGACTGCACTTGGTTCAACGATTCCGATGGCTCGCAAAACTGCTGGGATAGCAACCGGGACGAGGATCTGCGCCGACGCCGCGAGAAGCTGATGCTGGGCATCTTGCTCACTTCCCACGGGGTGCCTGTGATCCTTCAGGGGGACGAGTTCGGTCGCACCCAGGCCGGAGCCGCTTCCCAGGAGGGTGCCCGCAACAGCTACAACTACGAATCCGCCACCGGCGACGTGGCGGTGAACCGTGTCAACTGGGTAGACTGGCGGCTCAAGGATGGCGACAACAGAGCCTCGCCCACCGGCCCCCGCTACGGGACCGAGCTATTCAAGTGGACCCGTGGGCTGATTGCTCTGCGCAAGCAGTGGAGCCACTTCCGCCGTGCCGACTTCGCCCGCTATGTGCAGGGCGCCCCCGATGACCGCAACGGTCCGGTCAACGACGGCGGCTACACCTATGCCTGGGAGGGCCCGCCTTCCGGCGAGCCCTCCCAGCTCGCGGTGATCTGGTGGGGCAATGCGGGCGAGCCAGACCTGATGGTGATCTACAATGAGCGCTGGGAACCCTACACTGTTGCCAGCCTGCGTGATTGGTCCCGCGGTAACTGGAAGATCCTGGCTCGTTCCTGGGTGGGGCCGGGTCAGGATTTTTGCGGGCCCGTCGAATGGGAGACCGCCTGCCCGGATGCCGGGGATGCTGTTACCATCGCTGGCCGCTCCATGGCCATCCTGATCAGCGACAACAACTAAGCGGCTCCGCTTCTCCCAGGGGCAGCGGGAAAGTGGCATCCGGGGGGACGGCATCGAGGCGCGGACGCGCTTTGCGCAGTTGCTACGCCGGAATAATTTTCTGGTCGGTTGCCAAGCTGCTAGCGTGCGCACGAGCGCAATGCGGCCACAAGCGGCCCTTCAGGCATCGGATTCGAAGGACTACTATTCGGCCTGAGCGGCCGCTGGCTCATGGCGACACACGCGGCAGGTATGTATCCGCTACCGGCCATTGACCCGGCACGCAGGCTGACGTCGCACGGTGTAGCTGCTGCCAATGAGATCGTAAAGTTCAGTCATTGCTTGTTCCCGTCGAGCCTGGCGTGTTCGAGTAGGGCCCACCTTGCACCCTTGAATTTACCACCGCCGAGGCGGCGACTACAGCCGTAAAATGCGGTCGTGGATCAGCGCTGGTGCGATCGACGCGGCGGCAAGGGGGCAATCGCAGTGATCACCGTTGCCAATG
>JBAWGM010000476.1:0-2258 GCA_049592895.1 Thiobacillaceae bacterium
ACTCCTAGCTGCGCTAATCATTGGGGCATTTGTAGCTGGAATCCTGTTGTTGCTTGCGAATTTCTTACAATGGGGGATGAATGTAGCAGTAGGTGCAACCATTACAGGGATAGCCATGTGGATATATCTAGCCACAGCATTCTATTGTACTTGGAAGAAAGAACGCGCCGAGCGCGGGATGAGAGTAATAGACGTTCCTCGTGCAGAGCAAACTGTGCAGCAGATAATAGTCCGAAAGTAGGCCCTATGAACCAAATGGGGCAGGGTGACATAAATGAAGTGCGCTGTCTCGCCAGCGCCGATTGTTCAAATTCATTCCCTAATCGGGTAAGGGCGGGCTTCTAACCCGCCCTCCCCACACCACCCGGCATGCGGGTCCGCACCGGGCGGTTCATGAACAGGGCGCACACGATTTCCTCATGCATAGCCGTGAGCCTTCATCCAAAGGTCGCGGATACTCACCAGTCCCTGTGCCTTCAACCAATCGTTCGTCATCCCGACCTGGGTCGCCTTGGACCGCGACAGGTGCCAGTAGCTCTTGCTGCTGACGCCCGCAATGATCGCCGTGCGCTCGCCCACCCCCAGCGCCAGAAGGTGGCTGATCTTCGTGCGGCACAGGCGCCACTGTTTCCAGTAGCACATGCGCACACGTCGGCGCAGCCATTCATCCAGTTCGGGAATCGGCCGGTAATACTCCGAGATGCCAAAGTAGCCCATCCATCCGCGCAAGTACTGCCCGAGCTTTTGGAACCGGTATTGCATCGACACTCCCCAGCTTCGCCCCGTCAGTTCCCGGATGCGGTGCTTGAAGTCGGCGAATGCGGCATCCGACCAACGCAGCTTGTTCTTCTTGAACGTGAATCCAAGGAACACGCAGTTGTCGATCTTGGCCACCTGGCTCTTCTGCTCGTTGACCGGCAGCTTGAGCCGTCGGTCGAGATACGCGGTGAGACTGGCCTTGACGCGCTGGCCGGCCCGTTCGCTCTTGACCAGAACCATCAGGTCGTCGGCGTACCGCGCAAAGCGGTGTCCCCTTCCTTCCAGTTCCCGGTCCAAATCGTCGAGCAGGATGTTGGCCAGTAGCGGCGACAAGGGGCCGCCTTGCGGCGTCCCCAACTCGCTCGGTTGAATGCTGTCACCGATCAATACGCCCGCCCTCAGATAACGACCGATGAGGGCCAGCAACCGCGGGTCGCTTACCTTTCCGGCCACGCGGGCCATCAGGATGTCGTGATCGACGTTGTCGAAGAATTTCGCCAGGTCGAGATCGACTGCGATGCGGTAGCCGGCCTTGATGTCGGCCTTTACCTGCTTGAGTGCGCCGTGGGCGGAGCGCTTGGGTCGGAAGCCGAAGCTCGATTCGGAGAATCCCGGATCGAAGATCGGCATCATGACTTGGGCGATGGCTTGCTGGATGACCCGATCAATGACGGTCGGGATGCCCAGCGCGCGTTCGCCGCCATCGGGCTTCGGGATGCTGACCCGTCGCACCGGTTGCGGTTGGTAGCGGCCATCGCTCAAGGATTGGCGGATCGCCGGCCAGTGCTCGCGGGCGTACGCCGGAAAGTCTTCGATGCGCATGCCGTCGATTCCCGGCGCGCCGCGGTTGGACTTTACCCGACGCCACGCCCGTTTCAGGTTGGCCGGCGAGAGTACTGCTTCCATCAAGTTGTCGTGCAAGGCTGGCTGGGTGAGACCACGCCGGTCCCCGGCTCCCCCGGTCGGGTTCATCGTCGGGTTCGAGTGATTCACGGCTCCTCCTTGTCTATCCATGTTCGGCCCTTCGGTCCATACCGGCCCCTACTATGGCCTCTGCTGACTTCTGACTGATCACGGCGCGCATTGCTACGCGTCGCGCTATGCCTGTTGCCCCGTTTGCTGCCATGTTCGCTCGTTGCGCGGCGGGCAGCCGCCGCGACGCCCGGGTCTTGGTGATCCAGTTTCACCCCGTCTGGAAATTGCGGTTCAACAGTGCATCGCACGCCGGTCAGATCTCCCCAGGTAAGAACGCGATGTTTCCGCGCACAAGCGCTGCATTTACCGTAGGCACCGTGCCGATGGGCTTTGCTGTCATGTGCCAGCTCGCCTCGGCGCCCTCGGCCTTCTATGCAGTTTCTGTCCGTCGCCTCGCACGTTTGCGCTCCGGCTTCCTCCAGACAAGTCCTCGCGGCCTTGCCCTTGCCTTCGGCTAGTGGTTATCATCGATTCATGATGAATCCATGTCGGCACTCCCACAGGGGACTTCCACCCCATTACAC
>JBAWGM010000477.1:0-2643 GCA_049592895.1 Thiobacillaceae bacterium
TGCTGTTCTACGATCCTGGTTACTATTTCTCCCATCCGGGCGAAATCATTGCAGTGTGGAAAGGCGGCATGAGCTTTCACGGCGGCTTCCTCGGGGTGCTCATCGCCGTCGCCTTCTGGACCCGCAAGCACCACGTCAACTGGCTCTCCACCATGGATTTCATCGCACCGCTGGTCCCGCTGGGGATCGTCGCAGTACGCTTCGGCAACTTCATCAACGGCGAACTGTGGGGGCGGGTGGCCGACCCCAGCCTGCCTTGGGCCATGGTCTTCCCGCAGGTTGACAACCAGCCGCGCCACCCGTCGCAGATCTACGAAATGCTGGGCGAAGGCCTGATGCTGTTCATCATCCTGTGGCTGTATGCGCGCAAAGAAAGGCCAAGAGGCGCGGTCTCCGCAGTGTTCCTGATCGGCTACGGCGTGTTCCGCTCGCTTGCCGAATATTTTCGCGAACCCGATGCCGGCATCTTCGGCCATTCGTACCTGGTCAGCATGGGCCAGTGGCTGTCCTTGCCCATGATACTTGCGGGCGTCATCATGCTGGCGTGGTCCTACAAGAAACGCTGATGCGAACGGTTTGGCGGGCCGGCGGGTGGCTGCTGATTGCAGGCATCATCTTCCTTTCGCTTACGCCCCACCCGATCGAAATCCACATTCCCCACGGCGACAAGCTCAACCATCTCCTGGCCTATGCCACGCTCATGGCCTGGTGGTCCCAGCTTCACGTTTCGTCTGCAGAACGCCTGCGCCTGGCCCTGAGCTTTGCCGCGCTGGGCGTCATCATGGAATATGCCCAGGGCTTCACCCCAACGCGCCAGCCCGAGGTCCTCGACGCCCTCGCCAACATCTCCGGCATCGTGATCGGCTGGCTCGCCGCCCCGCCGCGTGTTCCCAGTTTCTTCGCCAAACTCGCCGCCGCCTTTCCGGGCTCACCCGGCTGAGGCTATAATTGCGGCCTCGTGGGGCGGTAGCTCAGCTGGGAGAGCGTCGCGTTCGCAATGCGAAGGTCGGGAGTTCGATCCTCCTCCGCTCCACCAATTCAGAAACGGGAATAAGCCGGTTTCCCCCTATCCGCTGATTGGCGCGCGGTTCCAGAGCTCGTTGGCAAGCGGCTGGCCGATCTTCAACGACAGGAACGACCTCCGAATTGCCGCCGCCACGTGAGTCTCGGGCGCCACCCTGTTGACGACAGATAGCAAAAGCTTCCTGCCCCTGCGCGATGGCAAGCACTTGGACGTCATCTTGCTTGATGCCCATACCGGCTGGAGCCTTCCCTGAGTTACTCCCCAAATGTTTATGGCTCTTGTGAATGACGGACCCATGCCGACACTGAACTGGATCGGCAAGGAAGCCGTCGTCAAACACCACAAGGACGTGCCGTTCCGGTTGCTGGTGACCCGTGCCACATTCGACACCTCGACCACGATTATCGTCGCCACGCGGCAGGCATTCTGGACCAACTGCGAGGCCACTTTGATCACGTAGCTTCGTTTTTAATGGACAGGACAACCCTCGATGCGCACGCCCCCGTATGGGGAAGCAAGGACAAGCCCCTCCGGGGTGGACTTGCACCGATGGACGCCCGAGGAGAGAGCCCTCTACAACGATCTGCGCGACAACCGCATTCAGGTTGGGCTGCGGCTTGAGCAGGAACACATCGGCTTCCACTGGCTGGCTCATCGCCTTGAACAGCTCCTTGACGGCACCACCGCATCCCATTCAGGCATCTTGCCATGAGACCATAAAAAGACTATATTCAGTCCTTATCTAATCAGGAGCCCGGCCATGCGCTACTCATCTCAAGTCAAACCGATCAGCTACCTCAAAGCCAACGCTGCCGAGGTCTTGGCGCACCTCGCTGAACAGCGTGAGCCCCTGGTCATCACCCAAAACGGTGAGGCAAAGGCCGTCCTGCAGGACGTCGCCTCATTCGAAGAGACTCAAGAAACACTGGCCTTGCTGAAGATCCTCGCACTGGGCAACCAAGATGTAGCGGCTGGCAAGGTCAAGCCTGTGGCCGATGTCGTGGCCCGACTGCGCGCCAAGCGAGCCGCAGTTTGATGGCAGGCGCACCGGCCAAGTTCGAAGTTCTGATCACCGAAGGTGCTGAGCAGGACTTGGAGGCCATCCACGACTACATCTCCGAATTCGACTGCGTGGCGAACGCCAATTACGTGTTGCATGAATTGATGGACGTTGTGGAGAGCTTGTCGAAATTTCCGGAGCGCGGCAGCTACCCGAAGGAACTGATCGGCCTCGGCATCAAAGAGTACCGCCAGACATTCTTCAAGCCGTACCGCGTGATCTACCGTGTCGCAGGCAGCCAAGTGATCATCTATCTGATTGCTGACGGACGCCGTGATATGCAGTCAGTGTTGGCGAGAAGGCTGCTGGGCGCATAGACCATCTGCCATTACTGGCTACAATTCGAAAGGATTTGAACCAGTGCTCACCAGTCCGGCGAGCCGGTTTTTCGGGCGGCAACCATACGCCACCATCCGTTAATCCAGCCTTCTCCAAAGAAAGCGGGGCAGATTCCTGCGCGAAGTGGGTCAGTTTCAGGTGCAGTTCAACACCCAGTCATTGGGAGATTTCCCATAGAGCGGCTGGAAATCGGGATCTTACCGAGTTTCAATACTCGCCA
>JBAWGM010000478.1:0-2106 GCA_049592895.1 Thiobacillaceae bacterium
ATGTTGCAGACCGCGGTTCGTTCACGCTCACGAGCGGCATCCTCGCGCGCACGCCAATGCCCGGCAGCGCGGCCATCAGCCTGATAAATGCCGGCGTCGAGGGGTTCGTGAGGGCCGCTGCGCTGGAGGCGCCGCGCGGCATTCGCGTGAACGTTGTCAGCCCGCCTTGGGTGTCCGAGACACTGCAGGCCCTCAAGATGGACCCAGCGCAAGGTCTGCCGGCTGCGGTTGTCGCCCGCTCATATGTGCGAAGCGTGACCGGCACCGATACCGGTTCGACACTGGAGCCCCCGGCCTGATCTGCGGCTGGCCCGAAGGGACGATAGTCCATGAGGCGGCCAACCCTTGGCAGAGGGCGGACATGAAAGTCAACCTGAGGACGGAAACTCGTGCATCGATACAAGCAACTGCTCGCCGTTGTCCTGTTTCTCGCGCTGCTGTTTGCGATCTTCGAGCTGTCCGGACTGAGGGATCACTTCAACCTCAAGTTTCTGCAGCAGGCAATTCTTGAGAACCGGGTAACCGGGCTGCTGATTTTCGTACTGCTGTTTGCGCTGGGCAACCTTATCCAGATACCGGGCTGGATATTTCTCGCCGCCGCCGTGCTGACCATGGGCCCAATCCTGGGAGGAATGGTCACCTATATCGCGGCTTGCCTTTCCTGCGTCGCGACCTTTTTCACCATCAGACTGGTCGGCGGCGATGCCCTGCGGCAACTGAACAGTGCTGTCGCCGCGCGCCTGCTTCGCCAGCTTGACGCCCGCCCAATCAGAATCGTTCTGCTCCTGAGAGTGATATTTCAGACCGTGCCCGCCCTCAACTACACGCTCGCCCTGTCCGGGGTGCGGTTCCGGGCCTATCTGATCGGAACGCTGCTTGGCCTGCCTCTGCCTATTGCCTTGTATTGTCTGTTCTTCGATTACCTGGCCAAGACGCTGAAGGTTTAGTGCACATGAAGCAATTCACCGGCCGCCAGGAGATAACGCGGAGGTCTCTGCCACCTGCCCGTTTCCTCGCTGCGCTGCTTCAGCAAGTACCGGTTCGAGCCGGAGCAGATCTTCGTTCAGAAACCTCGCATCAGCCGAAAAGAGGTCGTATTGCCCGAGATCCGCAAGCGGAACCATGCGCAACTGGCGGATCTCGGGGGAGCGGGTCCCGCGCTGCGCAGAAGCCAATTCCGCTCTCAAAGCCGGGAAGCCCAGGCGAGGCGCGCACCGAAAGTAGAAATCCAGCCGGTAGGGGCCGGGTTCCTCGGCAACATAGGGAATGGCGTCAACCCGAAGGAGGCGAATCGCCGTGACTTCGAGGCCCAATTCCTCCCAGACCTCGCGCCGCAGTGCGGACTCGAGCACATCGTCGGGTGAAGGCTGACTGCCTGGGCTTGCCGGATCACCCGGAATCGAATCGAGGGCGCCGCCGGGAAGTCCCCAGGCCCCTTTGCGCCGATAGCTGTGCTCAACCAGCAGCACTTCCGGCGGTGAGACCTCCTCGTCAACCATCACCGCCACCGCGCCCACTACCCAACTCCTGGCGAACTGGCCTTTTAGAAACCCGGCCAGCCGGGGAGGGAAGTTCCGCCAAACGCCAAGGGCCAGTCGATGGAGGGCAGGATGGCGTTCAATGTACCGTGCTAGCCAGACAAGCATCTCGCGTACCCCTTACTGAATGCCTTTCGCAGGAGATTGGACGACACTTTAACGTGTGCCATTTCCAGGCGCCAATCGAGTCATTACTGTCGGTCAGGCCTCCGGCATCGAATGATCCAGGCCGGCCGTCACCTAAGGCCGGATGCCAGCCCCACGCAGCATCATGTTTGAAAGCTTGCGCGATGTGCGGCCGAATTGCGAGCGTTCCAAGTGCTATCCAGCATAAGCCCGCTCAGTTCATCGATGTCGAGCTTCTTCATTTTTAGCATGGCCTGCGCGCTCCGTTGCGATTTTGCCGTATCGGGGCCAGTAATCAACTCGGGCAGGACGCTGAACATCGGGCCGCCATTGAGCGCGGCAAACGGCGGCCCATTAAGTTCAAATGTCACTCTCCCTGGTCGATCTGTCCGGACCTGGGGAAAATGGTGAGTCCTGTTCGGTCTTAAACCGCCTCCGGGCC
>JBAWGM010000479.1:0-5430 GCA_049592895.1 Thiobacillaceae bacterium
CCGGTGACCGGATCTTCGAGGCGCATTGCAACGCCGCTCCTGATGAGGCGAGCGAGCCACATCTCATCCAGTTCTTTCGCGGCCGCGCGCCAACCCAGAATATCCCCGTACTGCCCAAAGGGCTGGAGCTGATTCAGCAGCACCAGCGCGTCTGAATCAAGCTCATCCGGTTGGCCCGTCCAAGGTGGAGTCAACATGCCGAGTTGTTGGGCAACCGAGCGCAGGTGCCCATCGGGGCAATAGAAGCGATTCAAAACGGAAGCCACCGGACTGGCGTGCCCGCCGCCCCACAGCCAGACCGAGTTGATCATGGGCAGGTTGCGCGCTTCCCGTTGCTGGTTGATGGGATGGTTGAACAGCAGCATCTGGATCTCATTCAACAAGGTACGCCATTTCATTGCGTCGGGGCCGTGTGGCAGCAGGGTATCGATCGGACGGCCGACAGCCAGGGAAAGGGGCGTGGTATTCATCTGCGGGTCCTGTTCCATTCGCCAGTACCAGCGGTCCGGCTGCAAGGGCAGGGGATGGAAAGCTTCGCCAAAATAGACGTGCAGATCGGCGCACAAGGCCGCAGCTTCTTCCGGTTGAAGATCGAGCAGATCGCTGCCCAGCACTATCGGCCGGTCTCGCTGAATGCGGATGTGCACCGGGTCGGTCCTGAGCCAGTAAGACTGCTCCGCGGTGCCGCCATCCGCCCCTAGACTGAGCGCTGCCCATGGCCAGTCACTTTGCCGGTCGATACCCCACGCGCGACACAGCGCGCCCTCAAGGCCCACAGGAGATGAGCTATCCCGCCGTCCACGCGCTATCATGGTTTCCAGCGCGGGCAGCCGCAGATCCTGCGCGGCCACCTGGAGAAAATGCTCCGGTGGCAATAGATAGGGAACGATCAAATGCATGCCGCGAGTGTAGCCGAGATGGGATGACGGCTTAAAATCGAGACATGAAGCAGATAATTCACGAGATCAGTGTTCAAACCCAGGGCAAGGGGCTGTATTCGTTTACCGCCACGGTCGCGCATTGGCTGGAACGAAGCGGCGTACAGAACGGGTTGCTGACGCTATTCATCCGACACACGTCTGCCAGCCTGGTGATACAGGAAAATGCCGACCCGGATGTGCAGACCGACCTGGAGAAGTTCTTCTCCCGCCTGGTGCCGGAAGACGACCCGCTCTACGACCATACCCTGGAAGGCCCCGATGACATGCCTGCGCATGTTCGCTCTGTACTCACCCAGACCCAGGTGTCCGTCCCGGTGTTCGAGAGCAGGCTGGTGCTGGGAACCTGGCAGGGTCTTTATGTGTTTGAACACCGGCACGCAAGCCAGCAGCGCCAGATCGTGCTGCATCTGCTCGGTGAGTAGTTAGCCTTAACAGGCCCTGAGCCCTGTGGCACACTTCGCCCGTGCGCTCCTATGAAATCCTGATCGGCCTGCGTTATACCCACGCCAAGCGCCGCAACAACTACATCTCCTTCATTTCCATCGTGTCCATGGCAGGTCTGGCCCTGGGCGTGGCGGCGTTGATCGTGGTGTTGTCGGTGATGAACGGGTTCCAGCAGGAACTGCGCAAGGGCATACTCGGCGTGGTTTCCCACCTGGAGGTTACCGGCGCCACCGGCAGTCTGGATCACTGGCCCCAGATGCTGGAACGGCTAGGACATGACAAGGATGTGGTGGCCGGTGCGCCTTATGTGCTTACCCAGGCCATGTTGACGCACGGCGATGCGGTGCGCGGGGCCATGGTGCGGGGAATTCTGCCCGAATACGAGGACAAGGTCGCCGATCTTGGGCAGCATGTTCGGGTGGGCCACCTGAGCAATCTGCAACCGGGCGAATTCGGCCTTATTCTTGGCTCGGCCCTGGCGCAAAGCCTTGATGTCAGTGCCGGTGACAAGGTGGTGCTGATCACCCCGCAGGGCAATGTGACGCCCGCCGGCATCATCCCGCGGCTCAAGCAATTCACCGTGGTGGGCATATTTCAAAGCGGCGTGTTCGAGTACGATGCGGGCCTGGCCCTCATTCACCTGCAGGATGCGCAGAAGCTGACGCGAATGGGCGAGGCCGTGTCGGGCCTGCGGCTCAAGTTGACGGACCTGTTTCTGGCGCCCTCCGTGGCGAAGACCCTGGAGTTTCGCCTGGGGCCGCAATACTACGTCAGCGACTGGAGCCAGAGCCACGCCAATTTTTTCCGTGCGGTGGCGATCGAAAAGAAAATGATGTTCCTGATCCTGCTGCTGATCGTGACCGTGGCCGCATTCAACATCGTTTCGACCCTGGTCATGGCGGTCACCGACAAGCAGTCGGACATCGCCATTTTGCGCACCCTGGGCGCGCGGCCCGGCAGCATCATGAAAATCTTCGTGATCCAGGGTTCCTCAATCGGCATCCTCGGCACCCTGGTTGGCATTACCCTGGGCGTGCTGCTGGCGCTCAATCTGGAAACCGTTGTGCCCATTCTGGAGAAACTGTTCGGCTTTGACCTGTTTCCCGCGGATGTGTACCAGCTCAGCGGGTTGCCCTCGCAGTTGAACGGGCACGATGTCTGGGTCATCGGCCTTGTTTCTTTGCTGATTTCCATCACGGCCACCCTGTATCCCAGTTGGCGAGCTTCCAAACTCAACCCGGCGGAATCATTGCGCTATGAGTAATGGCGCCATCAAAGACAGCGCTATGAATGAGGGCGCCATCAAGAACGGCGCCATAAGTGAAGCCATCATCTGTTGCCGGGGTTTGCAGAAAACCTACTACCAGGGCAAGACGGCGGTGCCGGTTCTGACCGGCGTGGACTTGCAGGTGGACCGGGCGGAAACCATGGCGATCGTCGGCGTCTCCGGCTCCGGCAAGTCCACCTTGCTGCATTTGCTGGGCGGGCTGGATGAGCCCAGCGCCGGCGACATCGAACTGATGGGACGCAATCCGTTCAAGATGGGCGAGACGGAGCGCTGCGAGTTGCGCAATCGCTCGCTGGGCTTTGTCTATCAGTTCCATCACCTGCTGGCCGAATTTTCCGCCGAGGAGAATGTTGCGATGCCGCTGCTGATCCGCCGCATGAACAAGGCAGCGGCAATGGCTCAGGCGGCCGCCATGCTGGCAAAAGTGGGCCTCGGCCACCGGCGGAGCCATCGTCCCGGCGAACTGTCCGGCGGCGAACGTCAGCGCGCGGCCATTGCCCGCGCCCTGGTGACACATCCTGACTGCGTGCTTGCGGACGAGCCGACCGGCAATCTCGATCGGCATACGGCCAGCGAGGTGTTTGACCTGATGCTGAGCCTCAACCGGGATCTGGGCACCAGCCTGGTGATCGTGACCCATGACAGCGAGCTGGCCGGGCGCATGGGCAGCCAGCTTAGGCTGGTGGACGGGCGGCTGGCCTGAGTTTGGCCGGCGCACGGTAATTTTCTGTCGCCGTGCATAAGAATCCTGGATTAAGCGGGACCGCCTTTTGGTGCTAGTCTTTCTATTCACGGCTTGTCATCTGCCAATTCCAGGCCGGGCAAGCCGAACTGAGAAGGAGGGAACTGAATCATGGCAGAAAAATACTACGCGCCAATCAAATCCACCCTCCTGCAAGAGGGTATTTCCCTGCATGCGGTGGAGAAGGTCTATTCGGATACGGTTAGCCTGGATGATCCGGCCAGCCGGGTGATGACCGACCTGAGGAAAATCTCGGCCATCACCATCCGTCCGGAAATCAGCATCGCGATTGCAACACAACGGATGAAACAGCGGGGCGTGCGCATGCTGCTGGTAACCGATGACAATGACGACATCATTGGCCTCATCACCTCGACCGACCTGCAGGGCGAAAAGCCCCTGCAACTGGTACAGCAGCGCGGCGTCCATTACCGTGACATCACCGTGCGCGACCTAATGACCGAACATGCACAACTGGAAGTGCTGAGCATGGATGACGTGGAGAAGGCGACCGTGGGCCAAGTGGTGGCTACCCTGCAAAGCACCGGGCGCCAGCATGCCCTGGTGGCGGACCGGATTGCCGGAGCCCAGGACCAGACCCTGCGGGGAATCTTCTCCGCGGCGCAGATTGCCCGCCAGCTCGATATCGAAATAGTCGGCCACAAGGTTGCGGAAACCTTCGCCGAGATCGAGCGCCTGATTCGCACCTAGTGGCCGTCCCCAATGGGCAGTTCCCTGATGTTGTCTTGTCTGCGTGAGAGCCAATCTTCTCGCGTTCGCCCTGGGAGTCTGGCTGCTGCAGCAGCAGCCCCACCTTCCGGATTCCGGTTATCTCTGGCTCTTTCCCCTGGCGGCCACGATGGTTTGGTTGCCAAAGTTTTCCAGTTCCCGCATCGAAATCCTCAGGCGGGCCGGCATCGTTCTGCTATGCCTCGCCTTGGGCTTTGCCTGGGCCGCATGGCGGGCTGAGCTGCGCCTGGCGGATGAACTGCCGGGCCAGTGGCAGGGAACGGACATCACGCTTAGCGGTGTGGTGGCAAGCTTGCCGGATCGGGACAGATACGGCGAGCGCTTCAATTTCGATGTCGAGCGGATCGCAACGCCGGGAGCCAAGACTCCCCAACACATCCGTCTGAGCTGGCCCAATCCGCAACGGGACAGTCAGGTCATCCTGCATCGAATCAATGCCGGGGAACGCTGGCAGTTCACGGTTCGCCTCAAACGCCCCCATGGCACCAGCAATCCGGATGGCTTTGATCTGGAAGCCTGGCTGCTGGAACGGAACATTCGCGCCAGCGGCTATGTGCGGCCGAAGGCGGATGCACTGCGGATGGATGAACGGGTTAATCAACCCGTGTACTGGGTGCAGCGCATGCGTGACGAAATTCGTCGGCGCATCTTTGCCACCCTGGGTCAGGACGGTCCCGAGGCCGGACTGATCGCCGCACTGACAGTGGGCGACCAGAATGCCATTCCCGCCGCAGGCTGGCGGGTCTACAACCGCACCGGAACTTCGCACCTAGTCAGCATTTCGGGCTTGCACGTGACCCTGTTCGCGGTGCTGGTGATGTGGTTGGTGAACGCGATCTGGCGGCGTATTCCGGCGCTGAGCCTGGGTGTGCCCGCAGGCAAGGCGGCCCTCAGTGCTGGATTGATCGCTGCTTTCTTCTACGTGTGCCTGGCGGGCTTTCAGATTCCGGCCCAGCGCACGCTCTTCATGCTCATGGTGATAACCGTGTCACTGTGGCTCGCGCGCCGTCCTCGTCCCTCGTCCACGCTGCTCGCTGCCCTGTGTGTCGTGCTGCTGCTGGACCCTTGGGCACTGTTGGCTGCCGGGTTCTGGCTGTCCTTCGGTGCGGTGGCGGCGATCCTGTTCGTCAGCAGCGGGCAAGTCAAAGCGCCCGGCAAGCTGCAGGCCTGGGTGCAAACCCAATGGGCCGTGACCCTGGCGCTGGCCCCGGCGCTGATCCTGGTGTTTCACCAGGTTTCATTGATCTCGCCCGTGGCCAACGCCT
>JBAWGM010000480.1:0-1626 GCA_049592895.1 Thiobacillaceae bacterium
GGTTTAAGCTGATGGACGTATATGAGGACAAATATCGCGAGGACGCGCGCAAGGATCTGGACAAGAAAACCAGCATCAATGCCGGCAAGGACAGCTTGATCACCATCGAGGTGGACGACCATGACCCCAAGCGCGCCGCCGCGATGGCGAATGCCTATGTCGAAGAACTCTCCAGGCTGACCGGAAGCCTGGCAGTTACCGAAGCGCAGCAGCGGCGGCTGTTCTTTGAGAAGGAAATGGCCAAGGCCAAAGAAAATCTGGCCCGCGCCGAAGTCGCCTTGGGTGGCACCGGCATCAGCGAGAATCTGCTGAAATTCGACCCCAAGGTCCTGGGTGAAGGCTTTGCCACCCTCAAGGCACAGGTGGTGGCCAAGGAAGTGCAGCTCTCCAGCATGCGCGGCTACCTCACCGAAAACAGTCCCGACTTCCGCCAGGCCCAGCAGGAACTGGCTGCGCTGCGTGCGCAACTGGCCAAGGCGGACCAAAGCCGCCCCACCGCCGGCAACGCCGAATACGTCAACCGCTACCGCGACTTCAAATACAACGAAGAGCTGTTTGGTCAACTTGCCAAGCAATACAAACTGGCCAAGATCGACGAATCGCGCGAAGGCGCGGTGATCCAGGTGGTGGATGCAGCCCAGCCGCCGGAGCGCAAGTCCAAACCCAAGAAGGCGCTGATCGCCATCCTGACCACATTGGCCACCGGCTTTGCTCTGGTGTTGTTCGTGTTCGTGCGCCGCGCATTGCAAAACGCCAATCAGGACCCTGAGAGCGCCGCCAAGCTGGCCGCTGTTCGCGCCGGCTTTGGGCGGGTGCTGAAGCCATGAGCTTCTCACGCTGTTTGCGTATTGAAAAAATTGGTATTCAGGCTACCGTTTGAATCTCGATCGTTGTCGCGGGTTGAGTACTGAAGCCAGGGACATCGAACTGCAAATTATCCCTTGGATAAGGATAATAACTAATTATAATGAGTGCCATGGAAGGACAATTCAGGGAGGTGCTCAGGCAAAAGATTGTTGACAGCCTCGCAGTACCCCAACCCATGCTGACGCGGCGGGACATTCGTTTGCCGGAGATTCGGGGCAAGGCAGTCACGGTCATCGGCATGCGGCGTGCAGGCAAGACCACATTTCTTTGGCAGGTGCTGGCCGATCGAGAGGCGTCGGGTATTGAAAGGCAGGGGTTGCTTTACCTCAGTTTTGAGGACGAGCGCCTGGCCGGTATGACTGCAAGCGACCTTAATCTCGTGGTGGAAGAGTACTATCGCCTTAACCCCGAGTGGCGGGATCGCCGGCGCGCCGTCTTTTTTCTTGATGAGATCCAGGTCGTGCCTGGCTGGGAAACCTTTGCTCGCCGCCTGCTCGACAGCGAACAGGTCGACCTGTTCCTTTCCGGCTCTTCGGCCAAGCTTCTTTCCCGCGAGGTAGCGACCAGCATGCGCGGGCGAGCCGTTGAAGCCGTCGTCTACCCCTTTAGCTTTCGCGAATATCTCCGCCATCACGGGCGCGAACCCAAAAAACGGACGGGGCGCGCGACCAAGGCTGAGCGCTCATCTCTGGAAAAGGATTTTCTGAATTACCTTGGCACAGGAGGTTTCCCCGAGGCCCAGGGTCTGGATTCACGCGA
>JBAWGM010000481.1:0-1545 GCA_049592895.1 Thiobacillaceae bacterium
CTCATAGTGGCCGATGAGGTCATTCTGCAGCCTGCGGGCTAGAGCCAGGGCGTAGCGGTCGATTTCAACCCATTCGGCAACCGGCAGCATATCGCTGTCCGGATTGAAATCCGCCGTGTTGGCGAGCAGAAAGCGCAGGGTGTTTCTGAGTCTGCGATAGCTTTCCACCACCCGTTTGAGGATTTCATCGGATATGGACAGCTCGCTGGAGTAATCAGTGAGCGCAACCCACAGGCGCAGGATGTCAGCGCCGTATTGATCCATCACTTTTTGCGGCGCGATGACATTGCCCTTCGACTTGCTCATCTTGTGGCCTTTTCCATCCACCACAAAGCCGTGGGTGAGCAACGCCCTGAAAGGGGCGTAGCCGTCGGTGGCACAACCAGTGAGGAGCGAGCTCTGGAACCAGCCGCGGTGCTGGTCCGAGCCTTCCAGGTACAGGTCCGCCGGGTGGGCCAGCTCGGCGCGCTGCTTGAGCACGCACGCATGGGTGGTGCCGGAATCGAACCACACATCGAGCGTATGGCGCGACTTCTCATACTGGTCGGCATCGTCGCCGATGAGTTCGGCCGGCTCCAGATCGAACCACGCTTCCACGCCGGACTGCTCCACTCTTCGGGCCACTTCCTCCATCAACTCGCCGGTACGCGGATGCAGTTCGGTGGTTTCCTTGTGGGTGAAGACGGGAATCGGCACCCCCCAATCGCGTTGGCGTGAGATGCACCAGTCGGGCCGGTTGCTGATCATGGCTTCCAGCCGCTGGCGCCCCCAGGCAGGGAAGAACTCGGTGGACTCAACCGCGCGCATCGCCAAGGTGCGCAACGTCTTCCCCTCGCCCTCAGGGAGAGGGGCGAGGGGTGAGAGTGGGGTGCGTCCATCCAGTTGCTGCGCACCCTCACCCTCTTCCCCTCTCCCCTTCAGAGGGGGAGAGGGTGGCCCGAAGGGTCGGGTGAGGGGGTTCAAAAGAGCGCGAGAGGGGAGCAAAGCATCCATCCCGATGAACCACTGCCGGGTGGCGCGAAAAATGACCGGCGTCTTGTGGCGCCAGCAGTGGGGATAGCTGTGCCGCAGCGCTTCGTGGCTCAGCAGTTGGCAATCCTTCTTCAACAGCTTAACGATGAGCGGATTGGCCTCCCACACGCTCTTGCCGCCCACGTCCGGGACCGAGGCATAGAAGCGTCCGTCGTCCCCGACCGGGTTGTCCACTTTCAGGCCGTAGCGGTTGCCGACGACATAGTCCTCCAGGCCGTGGCCGGGGGCGATGTGAACCAGGCCGGTGCCCGCCTCCAGGGTGACGTAGTTCGCCAGGATGACCTGGGAGTCCCGGTCCAGCCAGGGATGCCGGCAGATAGCACCCTCCAGGGCCCGCCCCTTGACCCGGAAAATCTCTTGCCCCTCCAGCCCCCAGGAACTCAACAGCCCCTCGGCCAGGTCCGCGGCCACCACCAGGACTTCGTCGCCAGTGTTCACCGCGGCGTATTCCAGGTCCGGGTGGGCGGCGATGGCGAGGTTCGCCGGCAAGGTCCAGGGCGTGGTGGTCCAGAT
>JBAWGM010000482.1:0-3123 GCA_049592895.1 Thiobacillaceae bacterium
GTCCGGAGGTGCGGCCCTGTGCCCTGATATCGCCAGGGTGTTCGTCGGCTTGGGGATACCGGTATATCAGGGTTACGGACTGACGGAAGCCAGCCCTGTCATTTCCGTCAATCGGCCTGGCGCTAACAGGCCAGCCAGCATCGGCAAGGCCCTGCCCGGTGTCGAAGTCCAGATTGACGCAAACAATGAACTGCTCAGCCGCAGCCGCTGCGTCATGCGTGGGTACTGGAATAACCCGGAGGCCACGTCTGCCGTGGTTGATGGGGCTGGCTGGCTGCACACGGGCGACTTGGCGCGGATGGACGAGCAGGGCTACCTCTATATTGTCGGCCGCATCAAAGATATTATTGTCCTCAACAATGGGGAGAAAGCCTCGCCCGCAGACATGGAAGCCGCCGTCACCCTCGATCCCCTGTTTGAGCAGGTAATGGTGGTCGGCGAAGGCAAGCCCTGTCTGGCCTGTGTAGCCGTGTTAAATGAGGAACATTGGCGAACGTTTTGTCGGGAGCACAACCTCGATCCGGACAAGGCTGATGCGTTGGCCGACAGCCGGGTCAACAAGATGCTGTTGGCCCGAATTGCGGAAAGGCTCAAGGGCTTTCCAGGCTATGCCCAAGTGCGCAGACTGTATCCGACCCTGGGACCCTGGACCGTGGAGAACGGCTTGCTTACCCCCACTCTGAAAATGAAGCGAAAACAACTGCAGGAAAGATACCAAGAAGCCATCGAGGCCATGTACAGGAATTTGTCTGGTTATTGAGGTAGCGCGCAGCAGTTTGTCTCGTGCGGGCGTACGAACCGCGAAACCCGCTCAATTGGCCAGATCGTCTAAATAATCGCAGACTTTGTCCGTTATTGATTTTGCACGTCCCGTCATCGAGAACCAGTCATGGGCGAAATTGCGCCCCGGCCCGATGAAGCCGTTAGGTCCAAATCGTTAGACGTAACTACCGCCACCAGGGAGAACCATGAAAGCACTCCGCATCAAACAGCTTGCAATCCTTGTAGTGACCGGCCTGCCCGGCCTGACCATCGCATCCGGTTTTGCCCTGACCGAACAGAGCGCCAGCGGACTGGGCAACGCCTTCGCCGGCGCCGCTGCGTCGGCGGAAGATGCCAGCACCATCTTCTTCAATCCTGCGGGTATGACCAGACTGCCCGACCGGCAGGTGGCGGGTGCACTGCATCTGATCCTTCCGAGCGCGAAGTATTCGGACGGCAACCCTGCGACTAACGATGGAGGAGACGCAGGCAGCCTCGCCGCGGTGCCCAATTTCTACTACGTCATGGCCTTGTCCCCTGCGACCCGGTTTGGTCTGGGCGTGAACGCCCCGTTCGGACTGAAGACGGACTATGACTTAGGCTGGGCGGGGCAATTCTCCGCCCTTAAATCCGACCTCAAGACCATCAACCTCAATCCCAGCCTGGCGACCAAGCTCACCGATCAACTCTCTGTCGGCATTGGGCTCAACATTGATTATGCCAAGGCAGAACTTTCCAATTTCGTACCTCCTCTCTATGGCGGCGCGTCCGCTGGTACCGCTACGGTCAAAGCCGACGACTGGGGCGTGGGGGCTAACGCTGGACTTTTGTATGAATTGGACAGCAACACTCGTATAGGCTTTTCTTACCGTTCCCGCATTAAGCACAAGTTGGAAGGCGATGCCACATTTGCCGGCTCGCCTTTAGCGAATACCCCAATAACGGCTGACCTTACCCTGCCTGATATTGCGTCCTTGAGTATCGTCAAACAGATAAGCCCAGCGCTTACCTTGCTGGGCGATGTCAGTTACACCGCTTGGAGCGTATTCGACAAGCTCACCATCGTGCGCAGCACCGGCACCACGCTTACATCCACCACGGAAAACTGGGACGACACCTGGCGCTTTTCCATGGGTGCGACCTACAGGCTTAACGACGCACTCAAGCTGCGGGGCGGACTGGCCTATGACCAGTCCCCGGTTCCCGATGCCTATCGCACTCCGCGGATTCCGGATAACGACCGCACCTGGGTCGCGCTAGGGATGGGTTATCAGGCCAGCAAGAAGGACGTAATCGATGTGGGCTATGCACATCTGTTCAGCAAAGATCCCAGCTTGGCGCAGAACACGAGTCTTGCCGCGCCCTTGCCCGGCAGTTACAAATTTCACGTGGACATTTTGAGCGCCCAGTACACCCACACCTTCTGACCTGTTCCGGCCCGGTATAATCAACAGCACGGTCACCCGTGCTGTTTTTCTATGCAAACCCAAGCCCAACTCACTAACCTGGTCACCCTCCTGATCGAGGACAGCCACAATATTCCCCTGCTGTGGCAACTGGGCGCCGTGGCGCTGTGCATCGGTCTGTCGTGGTTCTTGATGCGCGTGATTCAACCCTATCTGCACAAGGAGGACGATGCCTGGGAAACCGGGCGCGCAACCGTCCGGCGTATTGGCTTTCCGCTGCTGATGCTGTTGAGCGTGATCGTCGCGCGGGAAATCATCGGGGTCTGGCAGCCCGAGCGCCACCTGCTCAATGTCGCTGTACCGCTCTTGCTCGCCCTGGTTCTGATCCGCGCGCTGATTTATGCCCTGCGCTACGTGTTCAAGCCCAGCGAGCGGTTAAAGAGCTGGGAGCGTTTTGTTGCTTGGACCATCTGGGTCGGCTTCGCCCTGCATGTCACCGGCGTGTTGCCGCGAATTCATCACGCCCTCGAAGCCTTGTCCTTCGAAGCAGGTAATCGCCACTTCTCGCTGCTGCTGCTGTTCCAGGCCGCCACCACGATTGTCTTCGCGGTTATCGCTGCCCTGTGGGTGGCACAGTTCATTGAAAGCCGTTTGATGGGCATGCCGCGCTTGGATTTGAGCCTGCGCCTTGCCCTATCCAAGGCGATGCGCACCTTTCTTCTGGTGCTGGCCGTGCTGATAGCGCTCCCCGCGGTCGGCATCGATCTGACCGTGCTGTCAGTATTCGGCGGAGCACTGGGAGTGGGGCTGGGCTTCGGCCTGCAGAAAATCGCCAGCAACTATGTGTCCGGATTCATAATCCTGCTCGACCGCTCAATCCGCATTGGCGATATGATTACTGTGGACAACCGCTATGGTCAGGTATCCGGGATCAATACGCGCTACACCCTGCTTA
>JBAWGM010000483.1:0-2484 GCA_049592895.1 Thiobacillaceae bacterium
GTTTCATGGTGGTTCCTTTCGATGCTGAAGACACTCGAATATTGTAGGGCGTGAATGATCAGCGGCAACGCGCCTTCACACATTCAATCAAGATATTTTGAATCTAGCATGCCGGGACAAAGCCGGCACAAAAAAACCGGCCAGCAGGCCGGTTCGTGAACACGCCAAGCTTGATCAATGCAGCAGGGGGACGATCAGCAAGGCCACGATGTTGATGATCTTGATCAGCGGGTTGACTGCGGGGCCTGCGGTGTCCTTGTAGGGATCGCCCACGGTGTCGCCCGTCACCGCCGCCTTGTGAGCTTCGCTGCCCTTGCCGCCGTAATTGCCCTCTTCGATGTATTTCTTGGCGTTGTCCCAGGCACCGCCGCCGGTGGTCATGGAAATGGCCACAAAGATGCCGGTGACGATGGTGCCCAGAAGCACGCCGCCCAGGGCCTTGGGCCCCAGAATCAGGCCGACCAGCACCGGAACCAGCACCGGCAGCAGCGACGGGATCATCATTTCCTTGATCGCGGCCTTGGTCAGCATGTCCACGCACACGCCGTATTCGGGTTTGCCGGTGCCTTCCATGATGCCCTTGATCTCGCGGAACTGGCGACGCACCTCCACCACCACGGAACCGGCCGCACGCCCCACCGCTTCCATGCCCATCGCGCCGAACAGATAAGGCACCATGCCGCCGATGAACAGGCCGATGATGACCATGTGGTCGGACAGGTCGAACGCGGTGCTTACGCCCAGTTTGGCCTCCAGCGCATGGGTGTAGTCGGCAAACAGCACCAGCGCGGCCAGGCCAGCGGAGCCGATGGCGTAGCCCTTGGTCACGGCCTTGGTGGTGTTGCCCACGGCATCGAGCGGGTCGGTGATATTGCGGATCTCGACCGGCAGCTCGGCCATCTCGGCGATGCCGCCAGCGTTGTCGGTGATCGGACCGTAGGCATCCAGCGCCACGATGATGCCGGTCATGGACAGCATGGAGGTGGCGGCAATGGCGATGCCATACAGCCCGCCCAGTGCGTGCGCGCCCCAGATCGCCAGACACACGGCGATGACCGGTGCGGCGGTGGCCTTCATCGACACGCCCAGCCCGGCGATGATGTTGGTGCCGTGCCCGGTGGTGGAAGCCTGCGCGATATGGCGCACCGGGCCGTATTCGGTGGCGGTGTAATACTCGGTGATGACCACCATGGCGGCAGTCAGCGCCAGGCCGATCAGGGATGCGAAGAACAGATTCATGCTCGACACCATCGTGCCGCCGACCATGACGCCCTCGCCGAACATTTGCGTCGTCACGAAGTAGAAGGCGGGTATCGCCAGCACGCCTGCCACCATCAGGCCGCGATACAGGGCGTTCATGATCTTGCCGCCCTCGCGCGCATTGACGAAAAAGGTGCCGATGATGGAAGCGACGATGGACACGCCGCCCAGCACCAAGGGGTAGACCATGGCATTGGCGGCGTTGTCGCCGGTCACTAGCAGGCTGCCCAGCAGCATGGTGGCGATGATGGTCACCGCATAGGTTTCGAACAGGTCGGCAGCCATGCCGGCGCAGTCGCCCACATTGTCGCCCACGTTGTCGGCAATCACCGCGGGGTTGCGCGGATCGTCCTCCGGAATGCCGGCTTCCACCTTGCCCACCAGATCCGCGCCCACATCCGCGCCCTTGGTGAAGATGCCGCCGCCAAGACGGGCGAAGATGGAGATGAGCGAGCCGCCGAAGCCCAGACCGACCAGGGCGTGAATGGCATCGGAGGCACTCATGCCGGTAGCCGTGAGCGCTGCGTAGTAGCCTGCCACACCGAGCAAACCCAGTCCCACCACCAGCATGCCGGTAATGGCGCCGCCCTTAAACGCGATGTTGAGTGCGGCATTGAGCCCGTTGTAGGCAGCCTGGGCGGTGCGCACGTTGGAGCGCACCGACACATTCATGCCGATGAACCCCGCCGCACCAGAGAGAATGGCGCCGATGGCAAAGCCGATGGCGGTGGGCATATTCAGGAAGATCGCGATAACCGCGAACAACACCACCCCGACCATGCCGATGGTCGTGTACTGGCGTTTGAGATAAGCCTGCGCACCCTCCTGAACCGCAGCAGAAATCGCCTGCATGCGTTCGCTGCCTGCCGGTTGGGCGAGAATCCAGCGGCTGGATATGATTCCATACAGAATGGCCACGCCTGCGCACACCAAGGCCAGCACGATTGCGCTACTCATTGGATTACCCCTTTCTTCCCCAATATTAAAAACTGCCGGAAACGCCAGTTATCCTGCCGCTTCTACCTTTCCCGCCCCATCGCCAGTCCGCCCTCGAAGCGGGTGCCTGGCGCAAATCCGAAAACCTGTTCCAGGTTTAGCTCGACGATCAGTTGATCCACCGCCGTCTGGCCATGCTCCTTCTGCACTTCTGACAGGATCAGCTTGGCGGAATTGGCGTTGTAGAAACCGCCGAAATCGGCCTGGACCTTGAGCAACTGCCGAGCC
>JBAWGM010000484.1:0-2401 GCA_049592895.1 Thiobacillaceae bacterium
GATGTTGACGCGCGTGTAACGCAACCTGATCGCAGGAGATACGCCGCTGGTCACATTGGAGGAGAAACTGCGAACCCCGTTATCGCAAAGACCTACCGCTTCAGAGTCCAACCATGCCCTGCTCGAGGATGAACGCCACAATCTCCTGGGTTCCGTTGCCGGCCTTCATGTTGGAGAAAATGAAGGGCCGCGCGCCACGCATCTTTTTCGCATCGCGTTCCATGACTTCAAGGGATGCCCCCACCATCGGCGCGAGATCGATCTTGTTGATCACCAGCAGATCCGATTTGGTAATGCCCGGTCCGCCCTTGCGCGGAATCTTGTCTCCGGCAGCCACATCGATCACGTAAATCGTCAGGTCCGACAACTCGGGGCTGAAACTGGCAGCCAGGTTGTCACCGCCGCTTTCTATGAGGATCAAGTCCAGATCGGCGAAGCGCTTGCTGAGCCGATCGACGGCCTCCAGATTGATGCTCGCATCTTCGCGGATGGCGGTATGCGGGCAGCCACCGGTCTCGACGCCTATGATGCGCTCCGGGGCCAGGGCATCGTTGCGCACCAGGAACTGTGCGTCTTCTTCCGTGTAGATGTCGTTGGTCACCACGGCAATGTGGTACCGGTCACGCAGCGCCAGGCACAGGGCCAGCGTCAGCGCGGTCTTGCCGGAACCGACCGGGCCGCCTATGCCGACTCTGAGGGGTTGGGAACGGTTTATCACGAACGGAAAATCCGGGTGTATTGGGTTTCGTGCAGGCTGCTGGCAATGGCAAAGGCCGGCAGGAAATTATGCGTGGATTCCAGTGGCGCTGCGATTGCCTGCGCTGCCAAATCAGGCAGACGCTTCCCCAACGCGAACAGCAGGCGCTGGCCGGCGGTCTGCCCCAGGGGGACGGCCTTCAGGGCTGCCATCACCTGATTCTCGGCCCAGGCCCAGAGGTAGCCGGCAACAGCTTCTTCTGCGGGAATGCTCCAGTGATCGGCAGCATAGCTCCAGGCAAGCGGGAAGCTTGGATTCGGAAAACCTTCCAGCCCCGCGTCGGAACATTCCGCCAGGTCGTTGAGCAGCTTCGCCAGCGAGTGTCCCATCTGCAGGGTCTCCGCGCGCAACTCGGCGGATTCGCGACTGGCGAGAAACTCGGCATCAAGCTCCGCGAGGCGCGTGATGTCGCCTTGTTCCCAGGCGCCAAGCATGTGGGCCAGATAGACTGCCTCGAAACGGCCAATGCCCAGTTCCAGGCAGTCGCCAATCCAGGCCAGCGCGTCAGACTCGTTCTTCACGACGCTGGCCTCCGCTGCCCATTCCAGGCCCTGCGAATAAGTGTAGGCACCGACCGGCAGAACAGGGCTGGACAACTGCAACAGGCGTACGAGCGCCGGATTCATCGCCCGCCCCGCAGCAACATGTCGTGGATGCGTGGTCCCCGGCCTTCGCCGTCAGCGCTATGGACGTGGGGATGCGCGTGGCTAGCTTGGCCGCCGTAGGCACCGCTTTCGGGTTCGAACGGAGCCTGGGTCACCAGTACCTCCAGTCCCAGTCCCTGCAGCATTTCACCCAGCACAGAGTCGCATCCAAATCGCAGCAAGTCCGTCCGGACCTCTACGGGGACATGCCGGTTGCCGAGGTGGTAGGCGGCACGGGCCAGCAACAGCGGGCCACCGCCACGCGCTTCCATGACGGCCTCGGACACCGCCACCACTTCAACAACGCGCCCGTCATTGCCAAGCAGATGGTCGCCGCCGCGCAACACCGTTCCGCGCTCCAGAAACAGGCCCGCTTCCTCGCCGCTTTCCAGCCGCGTGCGTAGCCGGCTCTTGCAGCGCAGGTCAAACGGCAGTACCAGGCGCTCGCAAGCCTGAGCCGTTCTGGGAGCACGCTGCTCGATGATGATCATGGTCAGAACAGGAAATAACGTTGCGCCATGGGCAGCACCGTGGCCGGATCGCACACCAGCAACTCGCCATCGGCGCGCACCGCATAGGTTTCCGCATCCACCTCGATGACCGGCGTGGCATCGTTGTGCAGCATGTCCTTCTTGCTTACCGTTCTGGTGTTTTCCACCGCCACCAAGCGCTTGGCCAAATTCAGTGCGGCCACTTCGGGATTCTTCAGGGCGGCTTGGGAGACGAAGCTGACTGAAGTCTTCAGGCCGCCCGCGAAACTGCCGAACATGGGGCGGTAGTGCACCGGTTGGGGCGTCGGGATCGAGGCATTGGGATCGCCCATGGCTGCCGCGGCGATCATGCCGCCCTTGAGAATCAGCGACGGCTTGACGCCGAAGAAGGCCGGCTTCCAAAGCACCAGATCGGCCAGCTTGCCCACCTCGACTGAGCCCACAACATGGCTGATGCCTTGGGTGATCGCAGGGTTGATCGTGTATTTCGCAATGTAGCGTTTGACCCG
>JBAWGM010000485.1:0-3837 GCA_049592895.1 Thiobacillaceae bacterium
CGCTGATCGGTTCCGGCATGGGCATACTTAATCCGTGGAACCTGCAGATCATCATCGAGCGCTTGACAGTCCCGGTGGTCGTCGATGCGGGGGTCGGCACGGCATCCGATGCGGCCATAGCCATGGAACTGGGTTGCGATGCGGTGCTGATGAACACGGCCATTGCGGGGGCGCAAAATCCGGTACTGATGGCCGAGGCCATGAAGCAGGCGGTTGAAGCCGGTCGCAAGGCCTATCTCGCCGGACGCATGCCAAAGAAAATCTACAGCGCGAGCCCTTCCTCACCCTCCAGCGGCTTGATCGGTTCGTGACGGAGCAGAGCCAGGGGCGTTTTTTCCATCGTCCAGTGCGAAGTTTTGTCCTGCGTCAGGGCCGCATGGGCAGCGGCCAGCAGAAGGCGCTGGCTGAACTGGGACCGCGTTTTGTCCTGCCCTATACCCCGACGCCTGTCGACCTTGACCAGGTGTTTGGCCGCACCGCACCCCGAATTTTGGAAATCGGCTTTGGCATGGGGCAGACCACGGCGGAAATTGCGGCCGCTCATCCGGGTCAGGATTATCTGGGCGTGGAGGTACATACGCCGGGCGTGGGGAGTCTGCTCAGACAGATCGGCGAGCGCGAACTGAACAATGTTCGAATCATTCAGCACGACGCGGTGGAAGTTCTCGCCAACATGATTCCAAACGCTGCGCTGGCTGGCGTGCATGTTTACTTTCCCGACCCCTGGCCGAAAATGCGGCACCACAAGCGGCGCCTGATTCAGCCCGACCTGGTTCACCTGCTCGCCCAAAAGCTTGCGCCCGGCGGCTGCCTTCACTGCGCCACCGACTGGCAAGACTATGCCATTCAAATGCTGCAGGTCTTGTCCGCCGAACCGCTACTGGCCAACACGGCGGAAGGCTATGCCCCACGTCCGCAGTGGCGGCCACTCACCAGGTTCGAACAGAGGGGCCTGCGCCTGGGACATGGGGTCTGGGATCTGTTGTTCAGGCGCATTGAGGCCTAAAGAAAAGCGCTGCTGCGGGATATATTCCGCGTGCAACTTGATCCTGATACCGTCTTGGAAGGGAAGGGCATCGCCATGGCGCCATTCGATGTCAAGTCCCGGGTTTACACCGCCGTGGTGGATCTGGCGCGGATGAGCATAATCAAGGTCCTGGGCCACCCTCTCCCCCTCTAAGGGGAGAGGGCAGGGTGAGGGGGTTAATCCAAGGCCAGATAACGCACCTCCACAATTTCGAGTTCCTTTTTGCCCACGGGGGTTTGCAGGATGACGAAATCCCCTTCGCGCGCCTTCAGCAGGGCCCGCGCCAGGGGAGCGACCCAGGAAATGCGGTTTTTGCCAGGGTCAGTCTCGTCAAGGCCGACGATGGCGTAGGTTTCCTCCGTACCGGCGTCGCTCACGGTCACGGTGGCGCCAAAGAATACCTGGTCGGTTTCTTCGCGCTTGGCCGGGTCCACCACTTCCGCGTTGTCCAAGCGTTTGGACAGGTAACGGATACGCCGGTCTATCTCCCGCAGGCGCTTCTTGCCGTATATGTAATCACCGTTTTCCGAACGGTCGCCGTTGCTGGCTGCCCAGGCAATCGTATCCACCAGCTTGGGCCGTTCACCTTTCCACAACTGATCGAATTCCGCTTTCATCCGGGAGTAGCCGGCGGGCGTCATGTAGTTTTTGCCGCCGGGCGGCAAGGCCGGCAGGCCGCTGTCATCGTCCTCTTTGTCAGGGACCTCAGAATCTTTGACAAATGCCTTGTTCATTTAAACAGTCCGAACAGGATGCTTAGGAAGATCGACAGCAGCACGCTGCTGGTGAAGGGAAAATAATACGTGCGCCCCTTGCGTCGAAAGCGCAGATCGCCGGGCAGACGGCCAATTCCCGCGCGCCTGAGCAAGGGCGTCAGGAGGCCGAGCAGAAACAATCCGAAAAGCAGGGTGAGAAGCCATTTTGCCACGATTGGATTTTAGTCGGTGTGCGCTGGATAGAATACGCCTTGCACACTCTGCAAAGAACAAAGCGGAGCGTTCCGAGCTTCTGAACATGATGATCACAATACCCCATGACACTGCCACCCCAGTTTGAACGGACCGGGATCCTGCTCAGCCAGAGTGAGCTGAGCAATCTGGCCAACCGGCACGTGCTGGTCGCAGGGCTTGGCGGCGTGGGTTCCTACTGCGCCGAGGCGCTGGCGCGGGCCGGAATTGGGCGTCTTACGCTGATCGACCATGACGTCGTGGCAGTTTCCAACATCAACCGCCAGCTCCCGGCCTTGCTCTCCACAGTGGGCCGGCCCAAGATCGAATTGATGGCCGAGCGCATACGCGATATCAATCCGGATTGCGCGCTTGCGCTTCACCGCGTGTTCATCGTGCCGGAAAATATCGGCGAGTTTATGCCAGCCGGGGTGGATTACGTCATCGACTGCATCGATTCGCTCAACTGCAAGGTGGCCCTGGTGGTTCACTCCCGGCGCAATGGCATTCCGGTGGCGTCGAGCATGGGAGCAGGCAACAAGCTCGATCCCGCGCGCATCCGGCTGGCGGACATTTCCGCGACCCGGGTCTGCACACTGGCGGCGGTCATGCGCAAGCGGCTCAAGCGGCAGGGGATAGATCGCGGGGTGCTGACCGTGTTTTCCGACGAACCCGGGCGCCCACCTCGGCCACCGCAACCGGTCGAGGGACGGGGGCGCGCGCGTGCGGTGAATGGCACGATCAGCTACCTGCCGCCGTTGTTCGGCCTGATGCTGGCAGGTGAGGTGATAAACAGACTGCTCAAGGAAGGTGTGGAACCCGACGCGGCAGCGGGAGTGGAATCGCAGGCCCTCTAATTGCCTGTTTCCTCCTCAATTTTTTTCCGCTGTGCCGCTGCGTCTTCCTGCGTTTGAGCGTTCAGGGCCTTGGCCTTGTCCAGTGCATTGCGCTGAGTGGCGAATATTTTTGGCACAGGCTCGGGTTTGGGCGGTTCGGGTGTCTCGCCGCAGGCACACAGGAGGGCCAGGGGCAGCAGGGTAAACAGTGACTTGCGCATATCAGTCCTCCAATAGTCCGGTTGCTAATCCATCGATACTGATTAGATTCTTGTCGCGCCAATAGTCAAGCAGGCCGGCGGGGCCTTTCTTTTCCGCCCACCGCGCCAGGGTGTCCCGTTCGCCGGCGTGGTTCATCAGGGGCACCGCATAGCCGCATGAAGTTTGCACCGAATCGATATCCATCACGATGATCTGACGTTCACCCGGAAGGGAGGGAAATGCGCCGCGCAAGGCCGCCCACTCGGGATTCTGTCGATGGATAACGCGGCCACGGCCATACAGCCGCAGGATCAGCGGATCGGCAGTAAAGCTGCAGAACATGATAGTGAAACGGCCATTCTCGCGCAGGTGGGCGGCAGTTTCATTGCCGCTGCCGGTCAGGTCCACGTACCCTACCTGCCGGGAAGAGAAAATGCGAAAGCTGTCCATGCCCTTGGGCGAAAGGTTTATACGGCCCTGATTCGGCGCGGTGGCGGTGAAGAAAATGGGCTGACCCTGGATGAAGTTCCGGTGCGAGTCTTCAAGTTCGGGATAGGTGCGCGCCATTAGAAGTCCCTCCTTCCCTGTTTGCGGAGAAATTCTGCCAGGATGCGGAGTCGGGTCAGGCTGTCGTTCATTTCCAGCAGGTTTTGCTTGATGCTCAATTTGAATGGCAGCACTTCGGCCAGACGAAATCCCACCCATGCCGCGTCGTTGAAACGGCGCTCCGGTCCAAAGTTCTTTTCACCGACGTCCTCGATGATCTGCTTCAACACATCCACGGCCAGGCGCAGGTCATCGGTGACAGTCATGGGTGGCTCCGGCT
>JBAWGM010000486.1:0-4583 GCA_049592895.1 Thiobacillaceae bacterium
GTTCAGATGGCAGCTTTTTCGAATGGGTGACCGGCTGCGAGTGGCCGGCAACAGCCCGCTACCCTCAGTGCTTTTCCTCGCCCAACCCACTCATCACATTCCCAAGCAAGGCAACATTGAGCGCGCATGGGCAGCATCGGCCCCGGAGCATACTCGATTCTGAATGAGCTCTCCGTAGACAGGGGCGCTACATCAGACTGGCGTTGGCTTGGCGCATAAACGTAAATAGGGAACAGCAGGGGCTAAAGATTTCTCTCTTGATACCGTATGCCTCATTACAAGAAACCAATAGAGAGAAGACATGAGCGCGTGTCTTCATGGTGCAGGTCCGGTTGCCATTGCTCTGTGTCTTCTTGCTGGGTGCGCGACAAACCCGATGACGGGCCGGCGTCAACTGATGCTGGTGCCTGAGGACACGATAATTGCCCAATCTTCCGCCGCCTATAGCAATCTAATCGGGAACTCGGCAAGCCATGGAAAGTTGGTGGAAGGCGGTCCTATGGTGGAGAGAGTCAGGGCCATCACCGATAGGCTCGTGTCCGAAGCGGTCCTGTATCGCCCAAGTACGAGCAATTGGAGCTGGACTGTGAATGTGATTGATGAGCCCAGCACGATCAATGCTTTTTGCATGGACGGTGGAAAGATGGCCGTATACACCGGACTCCTTGAAAAGATTCAACCCACAGACGACGAATTGGCTCAGGTCATGGGCCACGAGATCTCGCATGCGCTTGCTGGCCATAACGCAGAGAAGGTCTCCGTTAAGCTGGCATCCGAAATAGTTGTGCTAGCCATTACGGCCGCTGGCAATGGGCGCAACCAAAGAACTAGGCACGACGGCGCAGAGTTGGCTGCGCAGGCATTCGTCAACTTGCCTCATAGTCGGCTGGAAGAGGCCGAAGCGGACAAGATGGGAATAGAGCTGGCCGCGAAAGCAGGCTACCATCCTCATGCTGCCGTGACTCTGTGGCAAAAGATGATACGCCAGAGCGGTGACAGCTCCCGCTTTGATTTCTTCAATGACCACCCGGCCTCTCCAGAACGCCTAGAAACCTTAACCGCGCTTGAGCCGTCTATGTTGCCCATCTGGGCCAATGCGATTGCAGAGAAAGCGCCAGAAACGGAACGGACCAACGTGGCTGGCGGCAGTGAGCCCCTAGCCAATAGGAGCCTTACTTACGTTCGCCCGTCTTCTCCCGAGACTGGCCCTGCAGGCCCATCCGGATCCATATGGAGCCATGTGGGTGTCCCGCTCGCCTCTGCAATGCAAGCTCCTGAACAGGCGGCGGCACAAAGGCGCGTAGGGGCTGCACCCAACGTGGTTGGCTTGAAGGAAGAGTCGAAATACATGGTTTCCGCAGAAGCCTTGCTCAAAGGGAAGGGCTGCGTGCTGCCAAACATGGCCATGACCGCGAAAGGCGCCGGTCAAGAGTCGTTCATGGCAGGATGTCCGAACGGTTCCATGCTGGCCGTCCAGTGCGGTTTCGATGGCTGCCGAATCTTGCAATAGGTCCCGTCGAACGTAACTGCTACTGAGTGTTGTGCCGCGTATTGAGGGGAAACGCCCTGTCGGCAGTCCTGCCGGAGACGTTCACGGGTGGCTATAAAACTGCATGTAGGCTTTCCTCCAGTCCTTGACCAGCATTCCTCGGGCGGCCTTCAGGGAGGTATGTCCAGCATAGACTTCCTTGTGTAGACGGTTTTCCAGGGTGTCCTTCAATCTCGCGTTCCAGGGGCTTGTGCCATACGCCTGCGGCCAAAGATTCTTAGGGTCATCTGCGCCACCCAACTCGCGGCAGATAAGATGATCAATTTCGCACCGTCTGCCGTGACTGTCTGGGACACACCGTGGGTCATCGTAGCCTGAATAGCCGTAAAGTCTGAACACTTGCTGCTTCATCATAGCGGTGACATGCCGTTCGTCCTTGCCCCATTTGATTGAGCAAATCTTGGCTTTTGACAGCCCCGTTCTGGTAAGGCCAGGAGTCTTTGCCAGATCGGGTGCATCGCCTGCAAAGGCCTTACCCACTGAGTAGGGGCCTAGCAGGAACAAGAGGACTGCAAGGACTCTGTACACGCTTGGCAAGGGTGGTTCCTCCCCCGGTATGGCTATTCCAGCATCTTTAACTGGCTGTTGAGAATTTCTAACTCGCGGTCGATGTCCTTGATGTAGGGATGCTGGGGCAGGTAATGGATCAGCAGTTTTGCACGCTCATCTTCAAGTGCACTGATGTTCGCCTGGATCTCCGCCTTGTTTCGGTAAGGTGGCTTAATTGCGGGGCGCGCTTCCAGCCTGTCAACCCGGCGTTCGAGATCGAACATGCGTTGCTCAAGCGAAGGTGTGTCGGTTTTTGGCGGCGCTTGCGTTCCGCAGGCCACCAGTGAAAGCGCGAGCGCAACCATCAGCCAAGAACGGAAAAGGATCGGGTGTGAATGTGGCAAGGTAACTCTCTGACCGTAGCAGACCGAATCGGCATTGTTGAGGTTTCACGCACAAACTGCAATATCCGACAACAGAGCGTCAACTGGTCACGGAACAACCCCACACCGCGTGTCGCAACTTTCGCCTGCGTGGAATTATTGTATCCAAGCAGAATTCATCTTGCACTTTAGCAGCAATGAGGGTGTCGGGAGATGTCGCAATTCGACCCATTTCAGCCAGTCAGCTTTCTCCATAGATTCCATCCCGGCAAGGCTATGTTCTGCGAACTGGAGTTCTACTAATCGGCCATCGGCGACATCACCCTTCCGGCCAAGAATAGTCCCTGGCGAGTCGTCAGAATCGAAAGTTAGGGCGTCTGCTCCGCGCCACGTAGGAGACATTCGCGAAAACTGAGACGGAGGTGGCAACTCGGCCTGAGTCGACTCCCTCTGGGAGCCACTGATTGTGCTCGTCCGTCTCCAGTGTTAAGGCCTGATGTAAGCGTAGCCTTCACGCTCCCGCTTTATGATCTCCACTACGCCTGCGGGCACAATTTTGGCGGCGGGGTGCATGTCATCCGGCGTAAGCTTCTGAGCTCTCATGGTGTTCGCGCAGGCTGCGATTAGGACACCGCTTTTCGCCGCCTCCGTGAGCCGATTTCCCACTTCAGAATCGAATTTAAGCATGTAGATACCCGGACCATAGGCGACGATTTCAATCTGCACGTTGCTCTTGCCAAGGTCCTCCTGAATATTCTTGGCGTTGTTGAGTGCGAGATTCCATTTGGCCGGGTCATTGTCACTGACCTGAATCACTACCTTGTTCGCTGCTCCGTCAGCGGCCAGGGAGATCAATGGGGTCGCTAGCATCAAGAAGAAAATGGCCACGGTAGCAAAAATTGCTTTCATAGTAGTCTCGTCAATAAAGGACAACATTAGTCGATAATATATCCGTGACCCCAGCTCGGGGCCACGGATACGGCCCGATTTCAAAAGTTCCAGGTCAACTGAAGGCTGACCCTGTTTGCAAGATTATCCGCAACGACCAGGGAATTATTGCGCTGGGTGGCGTTGGTAATCGACAGTGGATTGGGCACGTCGGCTGTGTGCCATTCGTAGTTAAGCGTAACGCGTGCATCCTTGTTGATGAAATACTGGCCGCCCAGCGTCCAGGTCTTGAACAGGCGCTCAGCGGCAGCGTCATTATTGGGTGGTGGCTCCCGAGAGCTCCGTTGCATGGTGTCCTGGAGGGCTCACTCAGATAGCGCGCTCTGACGCTCATTCTCAGAACCGAACTCTGCCGGTCAGGATTTCCCACCAAAGACGCAAGTCGCCCATAAAGCTGAACAGCGGGTACTTGAACGTTGCTGGTTTGTTGTGTTCGAAGAAAAAATGGCCGACCCAAGCGAGTGCATAGCCCTGAACTGGGGCCACGGCAGCTAGCCACCACATCTTCGTAACCAAGGCAGCAATGAACAACGCGACCGCAATGCTCGTACCAGCAAAGTGCAGCCGGCGAGTGGTTCGGTTGGCATGTTCGCCGAGATAAAACGGATAGAAGTCCCCAAAGGTACGAAACGACTTTTCGTTGCTCATTTGCAATCTCCAAAGTTGAACGACGTCCCTCTTGGCATCCAACAGTTCTTCGCCAGACCGGATCACGGCTGTCTTTCCAGTGTGAAGGAGTTGAGGATTCGGGCAAACGAGGGCTCGAGTGTCTTCCGGTCCTTAACATAGGTCTCGCAATCGATGACGTATCCCACACCACCGGCGAGGACATAAACGCTCCAGGACTTCCCGCCGGACAGGATGTCATGGACGATTTCATCGCCACTAACGTTATCGGGCAGAGAGATTTCTTTCCGCGGCGAGCTACGCACAGTTACGCCCCTGGCTTTGAAGGTATTTGCATAGAACGCTTCCATGAAATCGGCGAAATCTTCCACCGTTTTGAATCGAACCACGCTACTGTGGATTCCGCATAAGCCAATGTCTCCAGGTGCCAAGAGCCTGACGGAGTCAGGGTTCGCTCTTTCTAGTGTCTAATTGTAATAATGTACATTATTAACTACCATGACTGCAATCGTCATCAGTGGATGGGGGTGGGCATGTCGAGGGTTGCGGCGGCGATAAGTTGCACGGCGGATGACCTGAAGGAACTG
>JBAWGM010000487.1:0-4776 GCA_049592895.1 Thiobacillaceae bacterium
TTCAATACCGCACACGGGCGAGTCGCCATGACGAACACGGAAGGAGCGGTCATCGTGGCGACCAGAACGACCACCGCAGCGCTGATCACGACCATGGCCGGGATCACTGAAGCAAAGGCGTAAGCAAATTCCGGCTCAGACCGCGCGCCCTGTCGCGCGGGGACTTGGCGCCATGAGGCCCACCAGTTGGATAGTGGCTTGAGCGCACAGTCAGTGCAAGGCCGTTATTGAACCAAGGTGTGTCAACACGCCCTAATAGGTCCGCAATCGCACAAGTTCGTCGCGCAGCCATTTGCCGCTAGGCAGCGATGTGCCACCATTACACCTCACCTCATACGCCAGCCCGGTAAAACTGCTTTCAGTGGCCGCTTTTTCAATAAATTCTTCGGTGGTGCTGATCCGGTCTCTCGCCGCCAGGTATTTGTACTTGTCGCGTATATGCGCTTGTGCGGCTTTTGAGTCGTGCCAGGTGCCATTGCGATAAAACGCACATCCGGATCCCTCGATATAGCCAAGCAGGAAATTGACTTCCTGCTGCACCTTTGCCGGGGGCTCGGCGCGCGCCATTGGCGCCAGCAATAGTCCCAGCATCAATACCCAACCCATTGTCGATCGCATGTTCACAACTCCCTGTCCAATGGCAGCAGCGATAGCAAATTGACTTCGATTCTTTGCCACTTGCTGCGAGCCGGTTCCGTCTCGTACTCTACGGCCTTGCCGCCTTCCTGGGTGCGCCACACCAGGCTTGGCGTTCTTCCCGCGTCGTTCTGGCGCAACGCCAGCATGTAGGCATTGGCTGGCTGCACCATGCTCTCGAAACGCGCCACAATCTGTTGCGCGAGCGCGGGACTGTCAATTATCAGGCCGATCTCGGTGTTCAGGTGCATCGATCGCTGATCGAAGTTCATCGAGCCGATGAACAGCTTCTGGCGGTCAAACACAAACAGCTTCGCGTGCAGAGCATAATTTCCGTGGCGCGATATGGCCTTCGTTTGACCGCTGCCTCTGCTGTTGCCGAGAAGCGAGCGAATCTCATAAAGTTCCACGCCGCTCTCAAGCAGCGGCACCCGATACTGCATGTAGCCGGACTGTGCAAGCAACACTGTCGAAGATTCAAGTGAGCTGGTCAGGATGCGGACCCGTACGTTGCGCTTGCGCAAGTCCTTGAACAACTGCATCCCTTCCTTCCCCGGGATCAGGTAGGGCGTGACCATCAACAGTTCAGACTGCACCGCGGCAGCGGCATTGGCCACCGGCCGATGCATCAGCCTGCCCACCATCGAACCGCTTTCCACCTTCTTCTTGTCGGGGCTGTCGCAGATCACCTCCGCGTGCGCCCAGGTCAAAGGCAGGCGACCGGAGATCATCCCTTCAAATGGCTCGCCGCTCGCCACCCGCTTCACATAATCAAAGCCGTCTGCCTTCAACTGCGGGCTCTGTTCCTTCGATTCCTCGCGATGTTCCCTTAATGCGGCATGTGACGACTCTTTCCTTGAAAGCGCCTCCGCCGGGATAGCCAGGGCGTTGTTCCAGTATTCATCGAAGGTTGATGAAAGCTTCTGCGCGATGGGGCCGGCGGCAAATATATCGTCGTCGGCGAATTGGCCCTCAGGATCGATCTGGAAGTATTCGTCACCGACATTGCGCCCCCCAATCAGCGCGACTGCATTGTCCACGACAAGCATTTTATTATGCATCCTGTAGTCGAGCCGGGAAGCATTGAACATGAATTCGATGCCCCGAATCAGCGTCGCATGGCCGCGATACGCGAACGGGTTGAAGATTCGAATCTCGATGGAATGATGCGCTGCCAGCCCTGAAATCTGCTGGTCGCCGGCCAAGGTTTCGCCATCGTCGATCAGCACCCGCACCCGCACCCCGCGATCGGCCGCACGCAGAATGGCGTCGGTAAGCAGCCGGCCAGTATCGTCCCCGCGAAAGATGAAATATTGCAGGTCAAGGGTTCGTTCTGCGGCGTTGATCATCTGCATTCGGAGCAGGAACCCGTCGGCGCCGACCGGACTGATGCGAAATCCCGAGTTGCCGCCATGGTTGAGTCCAGCATAGTCGAACTGGCGACCGAGCCGGGTCTCCTCAGGGTGAGCGAGCGCCGTGGACGCGATTCTGGGATAGTCGGAGCCGGGCGGAAGCGACGCGCATCCATTTAGGAACGCGACCATAAGTAAGAGTAGGACATAGTGAAACCGCCCCATCAACTTGCTGCTCCAGCCACGTTGCCCATTGTTCGAACCTTCATTTTGTTGGAGACGCCCCCTCAGACCGCTATAAGAGCCGGGCTGTGAAGACGCGAACATGATATATACACAGATTAAGATACCGGTATCTATTACAAAGTTCTGTGCCCTAACGAACAGAGCCAAACAAAGCCTGCCTTCTCGCTCGTCTTTTTGCCGAGTCTGGTTCGAGACCCTGACGTAGGTAAGGGCCTCCGCCACCAGGGTAGTCGGCGGTAGTCGAGCTGGGTCGTAAGTACGCCACCGCACAGAACGCGCCAGAATATTCGACTAGCCTTGCACTTGAAGCCGCAGTCTCCTTGAAGCCAGCCCGGGCAGTGGCCACACCGTCTCCTTTCCAGCCTGTTGCTCTGTGGGATTTACAGATGGCGAGAGTCCGGCTGCGGCCAAGGATGCTCGATTGGCAATTTCGCCAGGCGGTTTACGAACGGAAGGAGTTGACATGAACTGGGATATCGTTAAAGGCAACTGGAAGCAGTTCAAGGGCAAGGTGAAAGCGCAGTGGGGCAAACTCACCGACGATCACCTCGACGAGATTGCTGGCAAGCGCGACGAGTTGGCGGGCAAGATCCAGGAGACCTACGGCATCACGAAAGACGAAGCCGAGAAGCAGATCATAGATTTTGAAGATCGCAACAAGTAGCAACAAGTAATAGCGTCCGAGGAGTGCAGCCCGACGTCACATCTGCGGCCGTTAACGGTGATAACCGATTCGGCAAGCTTGTCATGACGCAGTTGCTGCCTTGAACGCGCCTTCCGCTACTAGCGGTATTCGCCCTAGCGACACGGGCTTTGCTTCGCGCAGACGTGCATGCCCCCGCTGCAATGGGTCTGTGTACCGCGTTCCACGCCGGTTCGCAGATCTGCTCGTGAGCACCTTGATTCCGGTCCGCCGTTACCGCTGCGATTCGATGGGCTGCACGTGGGAAGGGATTCTGCGCGAGAAGCGGCATTCCCTGTCGGTCCGGTTGCCGCGCTAAGCGGTACACGGAAGGACGCTCCGTAAGCGACGATCCCGTTGCTTCGAGCAAGATTAGGCAATTTTCGCCAGGAAACCGCAATCATTAGGAGAAATACATGTCCAGCGTTGGTTATCACGAGCCTGTAGAGGAACTGTCCGCTGAAACGCGCGACATGCACAGAGCCATTGTTTCCCTGATGGAAGAGTTGGAAGCCGTTGATTGGTACAACCAACGTGCTGATGCATGCAAAGACATGGAACTCAAGGGAATCATTGAGCACAATCGAGACGAGGAAAAGGAGCATGCCTCCATGGTGCTGGAGTGGATTCGGCGCAAAGACCCAAGGTTTTCGAAGATGCTTAAGGACTATTTGTTCACCGAAGAACGCATTGCGCACAAGTGAGCATGCCTAAACATAGATGAGGAGAGCGCATTCCGTTGAGGGTGGCAGTGCCTACAGCCGCACAACGCCGGCTGATGCACTGGTGGTCTTCGGCGCAACCGGCGATCTCGCCCACAAGATGATTTTTCCGGCCCTCTACGCAATGGCCAGGCGCGGTGTTCTTGACGTGCCGGTGGTGGGTGTCGCCGCTTCCAAGTGGAGCTTGACGCGACTGCGCAAGCGGGTAACACACAGTATCAAGCAATCCGGTCAGATCGACGACCGGGACGCTCTCGATCACCTTCTCTCCCTGTTTCGCTATGTGGACGGCGATTACAACGACCTGGGTACGTTTGCAGCGCTCAAGCAGGCGCTGGGCGATGCCCGGCGCCCAACGCACTACCTTGCCATCCCGCCCGCGCTGTTCGCCACGGTGATCAAAGGGCTCGGGGCGGCGGACCTGGCCGATCAGGCGCGTGTCATCGTCGAAAAGCCGTTCGGACGCGACCTGGCTTCGGCGCGGGAGCTCAACCGCATCGCGCTGTCGGTCTTTCCAGAAGCCTCGATTTTCCGCATTGATCACTATCTGGGGAAGGAAGCGATCATGAATATCCTCTACTTCCGCTTCGCCAATTCCTTCCTCGAGCCGATCTGGAACCGCAACTGCGTGGCCAGCGTGCAGATCACGCTGTCGGAGGATTTCGGCGTGAACGGTCGCGGCGCGTTTTACGAAAGCGCAGGCTGTCTGCGCGACGTCATTCAGAACCACCTGTTCCAGATCGTCGCGCTGCTGGCCATGGAGCCGCCGGCCTATCAGGGCTATGGCGCCGTGCACAGCGAGAAAGCCAAGGTGTTCCAGGCGATGCGCCCTCTGCAGCCGGAGGACGTGGTGCGCGGCCAGTATGTCGGCTACCGCAAGGAGCCCGGCGTGGCCAAAGGGTCGGATGTCGAGACGTTCTGCGCCCTGCGGCTGTATATCGATTCCTGGCGCTGGCAGGGCGTACCGTGGTACCTGCGTTCCGGAAAGTGTCTGGCTGCCACAGCAGCCGAGGTTCTGGTGGTGCTGAAACCGCCGCCGCAAAGGCTGTTCGATGATTCAGCGCCGGCGGCCGGTCGGGCCAATTATCTGCGCTTCCGGTTGTCCCCCGACTCAGCCGTGGCCCTCGCCGCGCGCGTC
>JBAWGM010000488.1:0-3389 GCA_049592895.1 Thiobacillaceae bacterium
CCAGGCAGCGGTAGAGCGTGTTCTTCTCGGCCAGTTCAAAGCCCGCGCCGAGCAGGTCGCCCATCGCATTCGCGTCGAACCAGTGGCGGTGCAGGCGCCACTCAGAACCCGGATCAATTAACCGATACTTGCCTAAGTCATGCCACAACCCTGCAAGATGCGCCCAGTCTTCAGCGCCGAAATTTCGTGCGTGGCAGGCGGACAACGCAGCGACCCCTGCCAGATGTTCGGCAAGATCATGGGGGTCGCGCCAGCTTCCATCCGGATTTTGGGCTGCATGAGCAATAGGTCGTAATGTTTCTGACATTTTCAATCTTGTCGGTGAACGATGTAAATCCTACCCCCGTCCAGGCTCAAAACATGAGCCTGCGGAAAACCCTTATTCATATAGCTTTCCGGCCGCGTGAAAGTGATTTTTCACGGCTTCCCTCAGTGTCTCCGGCGCGACGACCTCGACCTCCGCCCCATATTTGAGGATGTCCATGATGAGCTCTTTGTCGTTGGCGTACGGGATGCTGAGTTCGTAGCGTCCCTCCGGTAACCAGCGGCTCTTCTGCCCCGGGTGCCAGGTCTCGTCGGCCACCCATCGGGCGCGGTGGGCGGTGAAGCGCAGCACGGCAGTGGCGGTGGGCGTGCCGGCGAAGATGCCGTAGGCGCTGGCGAGTTCCTTGTTCAGGTTTGCCTCCGGCACGGCTTTGGCCGATTTGTTCAAGCTATCGGCACGGCGGATGCATTCGACGGCGAAGATGCGCAGGCCTTTCTTGCTGTGGCACCAGGCGTCGAGGTACCAGTTGTCGCGGTAGTGGGCGAGGCGCTGGGGCGACACTTCACGCGAGCTGGTTTCGTCGCGGTCTCGGTTGTAATAGTCAATGACCAGCCGTTTGCGTTGCAGCACGGCGCTGGCAACGGTTTGAAAGTGGTGCATTTGCTTGCTGCGGGCGGCCATGCTCAGGATGCGGATGCGTTTTTGCGCTTCACCATTGCCGAGCTGCTGGGTGTCCAGAATTTTCTCCAGGCGGGTCTTGAACGGGGCAAGTTGTTCGTCGAGCGGGCCGGGCTGAAGGCTGGCGAGCAGGTTTTGCAGGGTGAGCAAGGCCAGGATTTCGTCGGCGCTGAACCACAGGCCGGGCAGGTCGAATCGGCCGGATTGGACGTCATAGAGATACCCGCCGCGTTCGGGGTCATGAATCAGGGGCGCGTTGAACGTCTCGCGCAGTTGTTTGACCAGCCTTGTCAGGGTGGAACGGCCGATTTCCAGCTTGCGCATGAGTTCATCACGAGCGATGCCCACATGCCGGCCGTGCAGGGCACGGTGCAGTAGATAGAGTTTGTCGAGCCTGGACATGACTCTCCCCCTTTGGAAAAGATCTGGCCTCGCAACGAGAGGCGAGGATGTCCGCTCCGGCGGGCGCTGATTGCGCCCGTTTGTTGTGATGGGCCGCTCTGGCGGCGGCCTTTTGCATTGCTGGATTGCTTCGGCTGCGCCTCGCAATGACGGCGTACATCCCTTCTTCCCCTCACCCTGCCCTCTCCGCTGCTTTCAACCCCCTCACCCTGGCCCTCTCCCCCTCCAGGGGGCGAGGGAGGATCGATGGAGGCGCCTCCTCATTCGATCAGTCGAACGGATGCCGCCTGACGATGGTTTCCTCGCGGTCGGGGCCGGTGGAGATGATGTCGATCGGGACTTCGCACAGTTGCTCCATGCGCTGCAAATAGGCGCGGGCATTGGCGGGCAGGCCGTCCAGGGCCTTGACGCCGACGGTAGAGTCTTTCCAACCGGGCAGTTCTTCGTAGATCGGTTCGCAGTTGGCCAGGGTTTCTGCGCCTACCGGCAGGATGTCGCTGGTCACGCCATCTAGTTTGTAACCGACGCAAATTCGCAGCGTTTCCAGGCCGTCGAGCACGTCAAGCTTGGTCACGCATAATCCGGAAATGCCGTTGATCTGGATTGCGCGTTTAAGGGCGGCGGCGTCGAACCAGCCGCAGCGGCGCGCGCGTCCGGTGGTGGCACCGAATTCGTGGCCTTTTTCGCCCAGGTATTTGCCCACCTCGTCGAACAGTTCGGTGGGAAAGGGTCCGGAACCGACCCGGGTGGTGTAGGCCTTGGTGATGCCCAGCACGTAATGCATGGACGACGGCCCCATGCCGGTGCCGGTGGCTGCTCCCCCGGCGGTGCAGTTGGAACTGGTGACGAAGGGATAGGTGCCGTGGTCGATGTCCAGCAAGGTGCCCTGCGCGCCCTCGAACAGCAGGTTGTCGCCGGCGCGATTGGCTTCGTACAGGGCCCGCGGCACGTCGGCCACCAGCGGCTTGATGCGTTCCGCCATGCGCATGGCGTCGTCCAGTGTCCGGGTGAAATCCACGATGTGGGCCTTGAAGTAATGCTTGAGCACGAAGTTGTGGTAATCCAGCACCTCGCCCAGCTTGGCCGCGAAGCGTTCGCGGTGGAACAGGTCCTGCACGCGAATTGCGCGGCGCGCGACTTTGTCTTCGTAGGCCGGGCCGATGCCCCGGCCGGTGGTGCCGATCTTGCCCGCGCCCTTGGCGGCTTCACGCGCATGATCAAGCGCGACGTGATGCGGCAGGATGAGGGGCGCGGCTTCAGAAATTTTGAGCCGGCCGGTCACGTTTACGCCGACAGCGGCCAGCATGTCGATTTCTTCCAGCAGTGCTTCGGGCGACAGCACCACGCCGTTGCCGATGTAGCAGGTGACCTTGTCGCGCAGGATGCCTGAGGGGATGAGATGCAGCACGGTCTTCTTGCCCGCCACCACCAGGGTGTGGCCGGCATTGTGCCCGCCTTGAAACCGCACCACGCCCTGGGCCCGGTCGGTGAGCCAGTCGACGATTTTCCCCTTGCCTTCATCGCCCCATTGGGTGCCGATGACGACGACGTTTTTTGCCATGCTTGAAACTCTCCCTTGATTGTTGCAACGCCGCCCCTCAACGGCGCCCGTCACCCTGCCCTCTCCCCGCGAGCGGGGAGAGGGTGAAAAAGCAGGCGGGCGAGGGTAAGAGTGGGTTACCTGCCCTCTCCGGAGGGTCAAAACCCCCTCACCCGGCTTCGCCACCCCCCTCTGTCAAACCCCCTCACCCGGCTTCGCCACCCTCTCCCCCTCCACGGGGGAGAGGGCAGGGTGCGGGGGATTTAATTTGGCACCGCTTCGACCAGTTCCCTCAAATCCAGACTGAATCCGGTTGCCGGGCGCGCACGGCCGAATATCCTGCCCACTTCATCGTAGCGCCCGCCCAGAGCGATGGCCCGGCTGCGGCCTGTGCTGTAAGCGGCAAACACTACGCCACTGTGGTAGCCGTAGCCGCGCAGTTCTGCCAGGTCAAAGGCAACCTCCACGCCTCGTCCGGTCAAGCCCGCAGCCATAGCCGTCAAG
>JBAWGM010000489.1:0-3668 GCA_049592895.1 Thiobacillaceae bacterium
TAGGGACGAAATGGGACGTAGTTCCTCTAGCGGACATGCGCTCCCGAGTTCCCATAATCGAATTACCCACGTTGTTCGTACTGCGCGACCTTGATCTGTTCGACCAGCTGTTTGGCCTGTTTCCGAAGATCGCAATCGCACAAGGCACCCTTGAAGATCTGTCGAAGCTAACCCAGCCTTTCTCGGGCAGCGTGTTCCGCGAGCAGTGCATCGACTTGCAGGCGCGACTCAAGAAGAGAGTGCTTCAGATTGCGCAACCTCGCGCAGAGCGTCAGGTGAAGGATTCTCCCCTCCCGCGCGCTTCGCACGAGCTAAAAGAGCTTTCACGCAATGCGCGTTTTCTGTTGTATTCGGACGATGTTCTGTTCCGAATATGGTGTTCAGAGTCTGACGAGAAGCCTGGCGGCATGTGCACGCTGGATTTGCTCGCAGCTCTTGAGGAGACTCACGAGTTGACCACGCTTGAAGCCGCGCGCCGGATCTCTCGCCTCTGTTCATGGCACGTCGGCATTCGGATATTGCTTCGGTATCAGCTCGCAATCGTGCCCGAGGGCTTGGAGAAGGCCAGGAGCGTCGATGAGGGCGTGGACATGCTTCAGGCATCACCTGAGTTCATAGCTGTCGCGACAGCTATGTGGGACTTTCGATCCGACTTCTGGCAGGGCCTACAGCACATCAGCGCCGTAGTCCATCAGTTGCTCGATCAAGCAGAACTCAAATCGACCGCTCTAGCCTCGTTCGTCGGAATTTGGTATGTGAAGGTCAAGGTGCGGCCCGATGCGCCCCACCCCGCGTTGAGCATCTTGTCCAAATTGATCATGATGGTCGTTGCGCACGCACCTCCTCTCCGTGAGGACCACTCGCGGCGACTTTGGGCGATGTTCATGGACCTTGTCGAGTTCGAGCACAAGGACAAGATGGACGAGACGAAGGAACGCGAGGCGCGTAGGCTACTCGCTGCCGAAGCCGCCGAATACGATGCCAAACTCGCGGAGTCCGGCACTTCATTGAAAGACACGCTGGGAGACAGACTGCTACGGGGCCTTACCAACGGAACCGAGGCAGCCGAAGTCTTTTCCAGAGCGTATCACGACGCTCGCTCCCGATTAGCGGCCAGCGCTGAGTCATGAGCCGCTTAGACATTCACGGCGCTACGTGTGTTTGACTTTTTAGTGGCCACTTCAGGCCGGAAGCACTTCTTGGTCAAGGTATCCAGAAAGCCGACGCTGAAAGAAATTCTGAGGGCTCCCGCAAACGTCAGCAATGGCCGATCAGGCCCGTCGTAGCGAGGTAGCCCACCGCCACCTGATTGGCCGAAGCTGCCGTTCGGCCTTGCGCTACCGAGAATAACCCGCCCTTTTTCGTGCTCTAATGATCGGGCAGAGGGCAACATGTGTGCCAACGTCACCAAGGTCGAATGGAAGAATCGATTAAGCGAGATGCGCCGGACGCTAGATGGCCCACAAGTCACCTGCCGTTTATTCCAAGCACTGTCGCGCTGCCGGAGTTCACCCTGCGCGCCGCGCTGCTTGGCACGCTGCTGGGTGTGCTTTTCGGAGGTTTCCCCTGAACTTCTGCTGATCCGTGTTCTTCCGCTTTGGGCTCATCTCTCAGGGCGCGATTGGCCGGGAGAGGAGATGGACGTCCCCTTCATATTCGTGCCTCTTCACCTGTCACGGGTCGGGCGTGGAAGTCCTCGGTGCGATCTTGCCGCCTCTTCAAAGACCGTTCATGATCGGTTTGACGCATGCAAGCAACCTGGCTGCAGCCCGCCTTGGACGAAATTGCGACTGTTGCGATTACCTAAAAGGAATCCGCTCGATGAAAAGACTCTGCCATTACCTTGCCCTGCTATTTGTTCTGGCCGGCTGTGGGACGACTGGACAATACGGGGTAGATTCACCCTATTACCGCTATCCCAAAGGGGTGCGCCTGACCCTGAATCAGCCTCTGGAGATCACCCCCGACTCGGCCACCGTGCGCCTGCAGTACGGCCACGTGGTCGCGCGCAACGGCGTTCAGGAGCAGGACCCATACTGCATATTCGAGCTTTCAACGGTGGCTGAGGTACCGCAGTGGGTGAAGCCGGATGAGTTCAGCGTAACTCGGGTGCAGCGCAGCATCAGCACAATCGCGCGCGGTGATTCTCTCCGCATTGGGGGCCTGGTCCGGGTGAGCATGGACAGCGATTCTGCGGGACCCACCAACTACTACTACAAGACGGAGTTTCTTCTTCATTCGGATTCCCAAACGAATGTGCTGCTGATGACCTGTCAGAGCAATCAGAATTACACGCCGCTCAAGCGGTATTTGACGGTGGCGGAGATCCGGCAGGCACTTGGGAACATCTTCACTCTGAGCCTGCCCGGCTGATGCCGGTTCGATTTCAAGGACAGATTCAAGAATGAAGGGGTCTGGAATTCCATCCCGCAGACTGATTCAGGTATGTTCCGTTCGGCTGACAAACCAGGCGCCGGCCAGCAGCGGTACGCCCCATAGTGCAGAGGCGAGGTAGATGTGATCCAGCCGCAAGCCATGCTGCAGCAGTCCAAGTCCGTAGGAGCCGAGCCCCTCGCCAACCATCAGCGCGGCAACGACAAGACCTGCGACTTGGGTCTGATGCAGGGGGAAACGCGCCAGGCTGAAACTCATCACAAACGGGTAGAAAATGCTGCACGCCGCTCCCGCCAGCGCAAATATCCCCACCAGCGCCAAAATTCCTGACATCCACGGCAAGGCGGCAAAGCAGACTGCCATGCCAACGCTCGATGCCAGCAGCAGATTGCGCCGCGAAACCCAGCGTTCCGGCACAGGTGCCAGCACCGTGCGAAACAGCGTCATGCTGCCCCAGAACGAAGACAGGGCCCAGGTGCCCGCCTGATTACCCAGGTGCTTGTCGACGCTCAGATACACACTCGCCCAACTGCCGAAGCTGCCTTCACAAATCGCGTAAACCAGCACCACCAGCACAAACGGCAGAAGACCGCGCGGCCAGAAGACCGAGCGGGCATCGTCGCCCGCCTCCGGCAGGCGCGGCAGCCACGCGATGGCGAAACCGATGGCCAGCGTGAACGGCCAGGCTGACCAGTTCCAGTGCGCCTGCATTGCAGACAAAACGAGCGGGGAAAGCGCCGTGGCGCCGCAGATCACGGCGTTGAGCAATGTGATGGCCGCACTCGCCGACTCATTGAAGAAATGCGCCGAGTAATGATTGATGGCTGCCAATGTCCAGCCGAACCCCACGCCCAGCAGCAGACTTTCTACCAGCATCAGGGCGTAGGCAAATTGCCCGCGGCCGTGCGCCGCACCCGCCAGCAGCAACATGGCTAGAAGGTTGGCCAGCAGCCCGGAACGAAACAGCCGTGCCATGCCAAGACGGCGCTGTACCCAGCCGGCCGCCGTGGCGCCAATGATTGCTCCGGCGGTCTGCGGCAGGAATAGCCACCCATACTCCGAACTGCTCAGAAGATAAGGTTCTGTTGTCAGGGTATTGCCCAGCGCAGGGATCAGCACAAAGGCGCTGCCCTGAAGAAATCCGGCCAGGTAGTACTGGCAATATGCAGCAAACGGTGCTGCATCATGTCGCAGCCAGTCGGCCGCGCAGGATTTCAGCCACGCGCAGCGCATTGGCCATGACAGTCAGCGAAGGATTGACGGCGGCAATCGAG
>JBAWGM010000490.1:0-1754 GCA_049592895.1 Thiobacillaceae bacterium
GCGCTGATTACTCCGGGCCTGTTTGCTGAAACTCAGGGCGGCAGGCGAGTATATTTTGTAGAAGGCCTGAATCCCTTTACCGGCGTGGTCAAGGAAGTCTTCCTGCAGACTCAGGATCATGACAAGATCGGGATTGTGGTTGCCCAGGAAGGGCGACACCAGATGGAGGAAAATGGCGCCCGTTACCTGATACTCAAGCATGGCCGCCGCTATGAGGGTACGCCGGGACAGGGAGATTTCAGCTCGATGGAATTCGAGCGTTATTGGATTCGGCTGGAGCCGGGCGTGGTGCGGGATACGAACAAGAGCTCCAAGCAGGCGCGTCTATCTGCGCTGTTGACGTCATCCGATCCGGTATACAAGGGCGAACTGATCTGGCGTCTGGGCTCTCCCGTGAGCGCGCTGGTGCTCGCACTGATGGCGATTCCACTGGCAGTGGTGGACAACCGCTCGCGCCGTTCCTTTGGCCTGATCAGTGCGCTGCTGATTTACTTCATATACAACAATCTGGTGTCAGTCGGTCAGGCGTGGGTGGTACAGGAACGCATGAACGCCGAGATGGGTTTTATTGTGGGACATGCACCCATCCTGGTGACCCTGGTGATTTTGTTCATGGTGCGGACGCGGTTGCAGCCGCTGTTCGGCAGACGCAACTGAGATGAATACGCTTGGCCGTTACCTGCTGCGTGAAGTGCTTCTGGCCACCGGCCTGGTTTTTCTCGCACTCATCGTCCTGTTCTCCTTTTTTGATCTGATGCATGAACTGGGTCAGATGCAGCGTCACGGCGACTATGGCCTGACCAAAGTCTTTCTTTTTGTTCTGCTCAATGTTCCGGGGCATGTTTACGAAAGCGCTCCGGTCGCTGCGTTGATCGGCAGTCTGTTCGCGATGTCCAGGCTGGTCATGAACTCGGAGTTCAATGTCATGCGTGCGTCGGGGTTTTCGTCCTGGAGAGTGGCGGCCTATTTGGGCGCACTGGGACTGGGATTTTCTTTGCTGGCTTTACTGAATGGCGAGTTGCTGGCGCCTTGGACCGAGCAGGCGGCCCAGCAAATAAAGCTCACCGCCACGAAGTCTGTGGTAGTCCAGCAGTTTGTTTCCGGTTTGTGGGCCAAGGATGGCGACTCATTCATCAATGCCAGAGAGGTCTTGCCCGATGCGACACTCAAGGACATCCGGATCTATCGCTTCGATGACCAATGGCATCTGCTGTCTGCCAGTCGATCCGACTCAGCCAAGTGGCTGGGCAATCAGCAGTGGCAGTTGACGAACACATCTGAAAGCCAGATCTCGGCAGGAGGGGTGAGGGTGAGTTTGGAGAAAAGCAGGAACTGGCATACGGTGTTGAGTCCCGACATTCTTGCGGTGTTGCTGGTCGCGCCGGAGAAGATGGCGACCACGTCCTTGTATCATTACATTCAGCATCTGCAAGCTAACAAGCAGAAGTCCTCGCGTTACGAAATTGCGCTTTGGTCCAAGCTGTTCCTGCCTCTGGCTACTCCCGTCATGATGCTGCTGGCCTTGCCATTTGCATTTCATTCGCCGCGTTCGGGAGGAATCAGCATACGTGTATTTTTGGGCATACTGGCCGGTCTCGCTTTCCACTTGCTCAACCGCCTGTTTGGGCATATCGGTTTATTGAACGACTGGCCGCCATTGTTGGCTGCAGTGCTGCCATCCCTGGTTTTTCTTGGCTTGGCGTTGGGCGCCATCAGGTGGGTGGAGAAACGCTAGTCAACCAATTGACTGGTTT
>JBAWGM010000491.1:0-2390 GCA_049592895.1 Thiobacillaceae bacterium
CCAGTCCGCGCGCAAGCCGGTCTTGGGATCAATGGCGTGAAAATCGACGGCCTCGAAGGGCGGCTTGCCGCTCGAATGGCAGCGCGCGCAGTTTTCGGCGAACACCTTCTGGCCGCGGCTGACAGCGTCCTTGCCAAACTGTTTGTTCAGGTCCGCGACAAGGTCGTCATACTGGTAGCCGGCGTCCGGCTTGGTTTGCTTGCGCTGGTTCTCTCGCGCCTCGCGCAGGTCTTTGGCCTGGCCCTCGGGCGCGGTCAGGAAGAAATCCAGCACATCGGTCAGCCTGTCCTCGATGGCCCGGAAGTTGGGACAATCACGCCGGCATTGGCCGATATCAAATGCGGTCTGGCCAAAATTGCGTGCGTTGGGATCAAGTTGGCGCAGATCGGACAGATGATTGACCCAGCACTGTTCCGAGCAGGAACCGATGTTGAAATACACCCGCTGGATCGCGTCCAGTATCCCGATGGAATCCTCGCCGCCCTTGAGGATGTGGTGCACTGTTTCCTTCTTAAGGCTCCTCTCCCAGCACTTGCCCGGTTTGCCGGGTTCGCACCAGCAGGCGTCTTCCTTGGCTCCGCTTGGACAGGATGCAGTCTTGCGCCAGCGTATGACATCTTCATTGGCAAAGGTGGGCCGCTCGGCAATATTGATCAACGCGTTGATGGTGCCGGCGTTGTTGACCTGGTCGTTGGGAATCGCCGAAGTGTCCGTCGTGCCGGGCCGGGCGTGGGAGAAGACCTGCCACAGCAGATCGTCCTTGGACATGCCCGAGACCATGATTTCGGAAATGCGCACGTACTGGTTTCCCACCAGTCCGCTGATGTTCTCCCACTGAGGATGCTCCGGATCCTTGGGCGGTTTCGCGGGGTTGAATGCAATGTGACACGAACCGCATGCGGTGCCAATCAGGAACGGTGGCTCGATCGAGCCGTCGGCGAGCTTGCGCACTTTGTAATCGGAGCGGCTTGGATCGTCTGACAGGCGACGGTCATAGCCTTCCCAGGAACCCATACTGCCATTGAGTTTCTGCCATGCCACGGGGTCGAAGCGCGGGTTGGGAAACTTGCGATAGCCCAAGGCGCCGGTGGAGGTGCCGAAGGCCAGATTGCAGGCATCCTCGCGTCCCCTCTGGTGACCTTCCGGATCGGCAGGGTCGGCCGGCGCATCCTTGAAATCGCAGGCCGGGTCGCGATACCCGGGCTTGCCGACATACTTGAGCAATTCCTGGTCGCCCGGGCACCAATCGAAGCCATAGGTTTCATCCCGACTCTTGGCAGGACAACCCGCGGAACCGGGCGTGCAACATTCCGGGTCGTTGATCAGTCCCCAGGTCTTGAAGCGGTTTCCGCGCTGCACGGTGTTGAGCACACGGTACCAATCAATCAACGCCGTGATCCTTTGCGGAAATGCATAGGTATGAAAACGGGCATTGCCGGCGGTGGCCTTGAACCAGATCTCCCGCCCGGCCCGCGCACCGGGGCTCAGGCCGGCTTCACCTTGATGAAAACCGGCGTCGTCGTAGGTCGCGGCCGTCTCCGGAGTCTGAGCGGAGGGTTGTGTCTGGTGGGTCGCTGAGGACTCATCCGCTACCGCGTGCACCAATTCAGGCTGATGGGTCAGCCAGGCCAATCCTGCAATCGCCGAGGCACCCAGCAGTACAAGCCATGCGGATGACTTCATGTTTCCTCCCCGTATTTTGCTGAACAGCGGCGTTGTCCTTCACCTTAGTGAACGCGGCTTGCATGTCAAGGCGGCAAATTGTGCTGCTCGCGCAGGATGGTGCGGATCCAGAGCAACTCCGGAGCGTTGCTGCCAGCGACTTCTTTCCGCTGGCTCGCTTCTAACAGAGGAGCTGCGAACACCGACTTGCCGATCCAGTGACCAAGCTTTCGGTAACTCTCGAACTGCGACTCATCAAACCACTGGTCCTTCGTCGACTGGTTTGGAAAGTCCGGGTGGGTCAACTGGTAATTCTGCAAGTCGGCCGGCTCTGCCCCGGTGAGGCGCGGCTTGAGATAGATCAGCGTGCCTTCAGCGGCGTCCGGATAGATGACGCGGCCAACGGCCGAATAACCGGTCTTGAGTTCATCGCAATGCACGTCGATCACCACGCCAAAATCGGCGTAACACTTGCGTATGGCGTTGCCGAGATCGTCGAACGTGCTCTTTTCATCCTGGCCGGCATCGATGGCAACGATGCAATTGCAGCGTCGCCGCACCAGTTCGTAAATGCCCAGGTTCTCGAAATGGCCGCCGTCTGACAAGTAGACAAAGGATGAGGTGTAGTCGGTCAGCCCGAACAATTCCTTCAACAGGTAAGTGCCGCTGAATGGCGGGCTATGGACCGCCCAGGCGCTGGGGTGGCCAGGATTGCCGCTCCAGTGGCC
>JBAWGM010000492.1:0-1647 GCA_049592895.1 Thiobacillaceae bacterium
GTGTTCGGCATCGATGGGCTGACCAATCCGCGGGGCTTCATCCTGATCGACGAATTCCAGCGCAATCCCAAATACCAGAACATCTTTTCCGTCGGTGTCTGTGTCGCCATTCCCCCGGTGGAGGCCACCCCGGTACCTACCGGCACCCCCAAGACCGGCTACATGATCGAGTCCATGGTCACCGCCGCTGCCCACAATATTCGTGCTTCCATGGATGGTCGCGCGCCGCAAAAGAAAGCCACGTGGAACGCCATCTGCCTGGCCGATATGGGCGACACCGGCGCCGCCTTCGTCGCCCTGCCGCAGATCCCCCCGCGCAACGTCAACTGGTTCAAAGAAGGTCGATGGGTGCATCTGGCCAAAGTGGCGTATGAGAAATACTTCATCCGAAAGATGAAGAAAGGCTCGACCCAACCCCTGTACGAGAAATTTGTGCTCGGCGCCCTGGGCATTACCAAGCTCAAGGACTGAGATTGTCGGGGCTGCCGTAAGCCTGGGTTGTGCCCCGGCTTCTCTATTCCATCTCCCCCAAAACCGCCAGTTGCTCGGCCTGGTGTTCCGCAGCCAGGGCGTCCAGCAGTTCAGTAAGGTCGCCATCCATGATGAAGTCGATCTTGTACAGGGTCAGGTTGATGCGGTGATCGGTGATTCGCCCCTGGGGAAAGTTATAGGTGCGAATGCGTTCGGAACGATCACCGCTGCCGACCAGGGATTTACGCGTACTGGCAATCCTGGTCTGTTGCTCGCGCATCTGCGCGTCCTTGATGCGCGCCGCCAGAACGGCCATGGCTTGCGCCTTGTTGCGATGCTGCGAGCGGTCATCCTGGCACTCCACCACTATCCCTGTCGGCAGATGGGTGATGCGCACCGCGGAGTCGGTCTTGTTGATATGCTGGCCGCCCGCGCCGCTGGCGCGGAACGTGTCAATGCGGATGTCAGCCGGATTGATCTCGACGTCACCGATTTCATCCGCCTCCGGCAATACCGCCACGGTGCAGGCCGAGGTGTGGATGCGGCCCTGGGTTTCGGTGGCAGGCACACGCTGCACGCGATGGCCGCCGGACTCGAACTTTAGCCGCGAGTAGGCGCCGAATCCCACCACTCGGGCAATGATTTCCTTGTAGCCGCCCAGTTCGGATTCATTGGCCGACACCACTTCCACCTTCCAGCCTTGACGCTCGGCGTAACGCGAATACATGCGGAACAAGTCACCGGCAAACAGACCGGATTCATCCCCTCCGGTACCGGCGCGAATTTCCAGGAAGACGTTGCGCTCGTCGTTGGGATCGTGCGGAATAAGCGCAGTCTGTAACTGCGCTTCCAGGGCCTCCAGGGCTTCCTTGGAGCCTTCGATTTCGGCTTGCGCCAGTTCCCGCATGTCCGGGTCAAGCAGCATGGTCTGGGCCGAAGCGACGTCATTCTCCACCTGGCAATACTTGCGGTACAAGGCCACCACGGGCGTGATTTCCGCGTGTTCCCGGCCCAGCTTTCGGTAATTGTCCAGATCGGCAACCACATCCTCGCTCGACAGTTCACGGTCGAGTTCCCCCAGCCGCTGGGATAGCTGGCCCAACTTGCGGGCAAGCGAGGCCTTCATTCAGGCTTGATGTCGTAGAGCTTGTGCAGCAGCGCGGCCAACTGGCTGCG
>JBAWGM010000493.1:0-2099 GCA_049592895.1 Thiobacillaceae bacterium
TCCCTGACGTGCCCGGTGCACCGACAGGATCGCTTGTTGCTCGACCGTCTTGTGGGGCACATACCGCATGTTCGGCCGGCTCACCGCTTCGCAGATTGCCTCCGCATCGGCCACGTCATTCTTGTTCGTCTTCACATACGGCTTCACGAACTGGGGTGCCATCAATTTCACGCTATGCCCCAACGCCTCAAGCTTCCTCGCCCAGTGATGGGCACTGCCGCAGGCTTCCATGCCGATCAGGCACGGTTCCAGGTTCGCAAAAAACTTCGCCATCTCGGCCCGCTTCAACTGCTTACGCAACACCACACGGCCTAATCCATCTACGCCGTGAATTTGAAATATCGCTTTTGCCAAATCAATGCCAATTGTCGTAATCTTCATCTCGGACGCTCCTCTCCGTTTTAGTGGGGTTAAACTACCATTACATTGGCACCTAGATGCCGTTAGGGGAAGTGGGCGTCCATTCCATTATTCGAGTTTGGCGCAGCCAATCGTGCAGGGAGTGGAGCAACGGCTGCGCCTGTTCCTGGCGCAATTGTGTTCGCGCCACGATATCCATCTCCCGGCCCTGGGCCTCGATGGCATACAAGGCGGCGATCCGGGTGAGCGCTTCTTGCGCAATCGGATTGGACTGGGCGGCATTCAGATCGAAGAATTTCCGCCGTGCATGCGCGAAGCAACCCAACTCGATCACCGTGTTGGTCAGTAAGGCCTTATACCCCCCGTAGTCATCGACCATGAGATGGCCCTGCCACCCCGAAAGAAACGCCTGGGCATGCCGTCCCGCGCGACTGAGTTGGTAATCAAACACCACGATCGGCGGCCCCGTTTCCAGTACGTTACTTTGGTACGCCCACAGATACGCTCGCTTGGTCTGGCCACGCCCCGGGTCCAATTGCCTAACCGGTGTTTCGTCGGCATGCAGTACGCTACGTTCCAGCAGCAACATGGCCAGGCGATCCACCAACGGCTGCAGGGCCACGCCGATGCGTCCGATCCATTCGGCCATCGTGGTACGCGAGAGCGTGACTCCATCCCGTGCCGCGATTCTCTCCAGCCGGTATAACGGCAGGTGATCGAGGAACTTGCTGATGGCAACCCAGCTCAGCAGACCCGTCGCCGCCATCCCGCCATCGATCACCGCGGGCGGGATCGGTGCCGCTGAAACGGTTTCGCAGGCTCGGCACGCATACTGCGGGCGGATGTGGCGATGCACGAAGAAGCGGGCCGGCTCGACGTCCAGTTGTTCGCTGATGTCTTCGCCGATCTTGACGAGGTCTTTACCGCACTGGCCGCAGGTACAGGACGCCGGTTCGTGGACGTGTTCGATGCGCGGCAGATGATCCGGCAGTGGCTGTCGCCCGGCCCGGGCACGCGGTGGGCGTGGGGCCTGCGGCATCCCCGCCTGTTGCTTGGCCAGTTCGGCTCCAGCAGCGGCCACGTCGCTGGCATGGGTTTCCTGGAACAGGTCATGCTGCTCGACACTCAGGGATTCGCTGCGGGCGCCAAAACGCATGCGGCGCAGGTGGGCCAGCTCAAGCGTGAGCGCCTGGATCTTGGTCTGGGCGGCGTGAAGCTCAGTATCGCGACGCGTGATTTGCGCGCTCAACCGGACGGATTCGGCGGCTTCTTCCTGGGCCTGATCGATGAGTTTCTGAACGGTGCCCGTGATCCAGTTCGAAAGTGCCGGGTCGGGGTTGAATCGGGCCAGTTCAGCGTGCAAATCCATGGTCGGATTATACCAGCCAACACAGCGAAGAACCTTATAAACAGGTGGTTTCAGCCCTATTTATTTGTTACGTCATGCGCGCTTTCTACACCCGCCAGTGGGCCGGGGGGACCGCCTCCAGTCGCTGCCAATCCACACCCGTGATGAGCCATTGCCATTGCGTGGACGACAGCGTGAACAGCGTCGCCTCCGAGGTGGGCCAGGTGAAGTGGCCGCGATGCAGGCGTCGATGACACAGCCACACGCCGGTGCCATCCCAGATGAGCAGCTTGAGTCGATTCAGTCGTCGGTTGCGGAACGCGTACGCACTCCCGTCACACGGAGAGCGGCCCAGCGTGTTCTGGATCCGCTGTGACAGACCATCCATGCC
>JBAWGM010000494.1:0-1771 GCA_049592895.1 Thiobacillaceae bacterium
GCATCGAGACAAGCGCTGTGCTGGAGCAAGTCGCCCACGCCAGCCGGGACAAGGACCGGCGCGTCTATCGCCACTGTGCTGATTTGCTGCGCCAGCGCCGGCTGGCGCAGGCGAGTGCCGGCCGCGCGCTGGAAATCGCAAACGAACTGCGCGGCCTGCTCGACAGCGCGCCGCTGCACCACACGCGCCTGCAGCATCTGAAACAGGAATTGAGTACCCTGGGGGAGGCGGGCGCGCCACGCCTGGAATGCGAGGCACTGATGCAGCAGGCGCTGGTTCGGCTGCATCAGGAAGCGGATGCGCGGCGCGACCTGCAGACGCGCCGGGGCGAGGTTGCGGCGTTGGCGTCGGAATGCGCCAGAGCCGTCTGGCCGTGGAGCGAGCAAATCGATGGCTGGCGTGCCTGTCTCGACAGCCTGATACAGGCCCAAACCGGGCTTCCAGGCTGGCTTGCCAGCGAGGCGGCGTCGCGTGCCCTGGGCCAGTCCCTGGGCGAGATCGAATCCTGTCTGGCAACGCTCGCACGCGATGAAGAACGCACGCTTGCTTGTGCGCAGTTCCTGGCCGCGCTGGATCCCGGCATGCCGCCTGATCCGGATACGGCAGCGGCCTGGGATGCACTGGCCAAGCCGGATCACCCGGACGCGTGCTGGCCTCTGCAGTCGCGTTGGCAGGCGCTGTGCGCTAATGTGTCGCCCATCGCCGTGAGCGAACCGGAGCGCGAGCTGCCGCCGCTTCTACCGGTACGGCCGCGCCTCGACCACGCCACCGTACGGGGGCTGCTCGATAAGCTGGCGCAAGCCATCGGGGAGGGGCATCTGGCTGATGCCAACGCAACCGAGAAACAGATCAAGGCCATGCTGGACGGCAACAGCCTGAATGGCGCACTGGAGTTGCGGATGCATGAACTTCAGGCGCAACTGAAATCGATGCGCGGTTGGGCGCACTGGGGCGCGGGGCAGGCGCGCGAGAAATTGATCGCCGCCGCCGGGGAACTGCTCAATGGCGAATGCGATGTTGAGGAACTCGCCCTTGCCATTCCGGCATTGCGCGACGAGTGGAAACGGTTGAACGCCCACGGGGCAGCCACGAAAGGACAGCGGGAAAGCTTTGACGCGACGCTGGAAAAGGCCTATCGGCCGGTCGCCGCCCACCACGCCGAACAGGCGGTTCGCCAGGCGGAGGCGCGCGTGGCCAAGCAAGCCCTGTGCGACGGATGGGAAGCCGAGGTGGCTGGCATCATTTGGGAACATGCTGACTTCAAGGTGGTCGAGGCACGAAAGACGGAAATGCTCAAACAATGGCGTGCCGCGCCCCAGGCCGGATTTCGTGACGAGCGCGCCTTGCGCAAACGTTTCGACACCCTGATTGGCGGCATCGACGCGCGCCTGGACGCTGCACGCGCAGCCGAATGCGAACGCCGGGAGCAACTTATCGCCGCAGCGGAAGCACTGTATGGGCAGCCCGACCTGGGAAGGGCCATGACGGAAGCCAAGGCCTTGCAGGGCCAATGGAACCAGCATTCAGCGCCGGTGCGGCTGAAACGAAAAGTCGAAGAGAAGTTGTGGCAGCGCTTCCGTGCCGCCTGCAACGCCGTGTTCGAGCGCCGCGACGCGCAGCGCGCCGAGCAAGAGGCCCGGCGTCAGGAGCAGGCGCGGTCACGCGAGTTGGTGCTGGATGCCTTCGCAGCCACCGTGGCCAGCGCCGATGGCAACGGGATCAAGCTTGCCCTGGCCCGGTTCCGCGCCGACTGGGCAGCCAGCCGGCCAGC
>JBAWGM010000495.1:0-2951 GCA_049592895.1 Thiobacillaceae bacterium
AGGTCGTCCCCTCGCTGAGGCCAACAAGGTGGGGCGCATCGTCGGCAAGGCGTTCTGCCCCGACGCCTGCGAGATAGAGGTTCGCCAGGTCCCAAACGGTACTGAGCCATGGCATCAGCTCGAGCACCCCATCGATTGTAGCCGGCGTGAGAAAGACGGCCGAACGTCCGAGCACGTCGAGGACAGACTCCTGTTCGTGGCGGGAGAACATTCCCGTGACCATTGGGGCGATCTTACCGCGGTTGAACGTGACGACATCCAATTCAGCCAGGGCCGCGGGGGGTGCGGCGTGCGGGGTTCGCTGGTGGATCGCCGATTTCAGCGCTTTGCGTAAAGCAGTATCACCCTGCTTGGCGCGGCCGATGAAGCCGTCCCCGGGCCATGCCCGAAAGTCCGCATCATGCTCACCGCTTCGCAGGTAATGTTCGATCGCTTGTTCGGGAGATTCCTGCATGGGGCTTACCGAGAAGAAGGTGTGTGTCTCGGACGACTAACTGCCAATCGTGTGTATGTCGCTCGCTCCAGGGCAACGTCGACGATCCGCCGCGCCAATGCCCCTGACGGTGTCCAGCGGCCCCCTTGGGCGACGAAATGCGTCGTAGCATCGACGAAGGTCATTGGGGCCCCGATCTCGACGGCCATCGGCGCCAAAGCGTGTTCGGCACGCGCCCGTTGGTGGCGGTCGAATGTGTTCGGGTCAAAGCACCCATCCGTGTTGAATGTGAGAATGCCAAAGGAGGTCCAAATGACGCAAATCGGCTTGCGATCCAGAAGCTCAATAAGCATGTCGACCATGCGTACGCGAGCACCGGCGAAGCGGACAATTGGGTGGTCACCCGGGTCTTGCAGCATCCGTTCAAACGTTGCGTTGGGCAGCCTATACAGGTGATCGTCCTGATCCAGCAAGAACATGCGGCTCGCGATTCCCATCACTCGTCAGCCCGGTGGAAATCGCGCAGGCGACCCGGAGTCAGTCGGCAGCTTGCCACACGCGAGAGGCTAGCAGGGGCGCGTAGGCCAGAGGTTCCTGTCATCTTCAGATGCCTCTAAATCAAGTAGTACTGTTCTAAGCAGCCTGACACGGCAGGCAGAAGCCATCCATTCACTATATCCGGATGGGAGCGCTTCAGAATCAGACTCCGGTCAACCAAAAATAAGGAGTCTGTTATAGAGTCTGTCACGTAAAGCGTACAACCTCACGAGCCATGGAACAAGGGCAAGCTGGCCGGTCAGAAACCGCCCTTGAAGCAGAAGGACATCTGGGCCATCCGCAGTCAACTGCAATTTGGCAAGCGTGTTCGAGACCTGGCACTGTTCAATTTCTCGATTGACACCAAGCTGCGCGGCTGAGACCTGGTCAGTCTTCGGGTGCGAGATGTCGTGCACGGCGATCAATTTGTTCCGCGGGTGGTGGTGGAGACGTGGCAATGGAGTCTGGTGGAATGCTTCTGGCCGCTTTGGAGAGCAGCGGTCGAGGGTGCGCATCGGCCAGGAACTGCCGGTGGCAGAGAGGAAGAACCGGGTTATTGTGGGGCCGGTTTACAGCTGTAAGCGCCCGGTCACGAGGCCGGCATGGTCGGCAGAAACTCGGCCGAAGCCGCCAGAACGCCCGTAACATCATAGGTCGGCTTTAGGTCGGATAACCGTCACACCTGGGATGAAAATATAGGGCCGCCATGGCCGATGAGTCAGGTGGTGATCGGGTCGTCGGCCATTTCAGCTGCTCCCTTTCGGCTATTCATAAATATCAGATACCGAGTATGTATTATTGTCCCGGATGGAGGCGGATAGACGGCATCTAGTTTGGTCGTTTGGCTGCTGCCAATTTGTTCCCAAGGAGGATGAGACATGAACAAGCTGACGCTGACCTATTTCGATTTCGACGGTGGGAGGGCGGAGCCGGCACGACTGGCCATGCATATTGGCGGCATTGCGTTTGAGGACCATCGGTTTGCGTCCAAGGATTTCGCCGAAATCCGCAAGACAACCCCGCTCAATCAAGTGCCGACCCTGCATGTGAATGAGGTGCAGGTCACTCAGGGTGACGCGATCACGCGCTATGTTGGCAAACTGGCCGGACTGTATCCCACCGACGAATTTCAGGCCCTTTTGTGCGACGAGGTCATGAGCGCGCTGGAGGACCTCAATTTCAAGCTCGGAGTCACCTTCGGGATGAAGGGCGATGACCTGAAGGGTGCCCGAGAAGCCCTGGCGAGAGACCTGTTTCCAAGATACTTGCGGTGGCTGCAGAAACAGCTCCAAGCCCATGGCGGCGAATATTTTGCGGACAACCGTCTGACCATCGCCGACCTGAAGGCCCTGGTGATGCTGCGCTGGTTCAGCTCAGGGGCACTGGATCACATTCCAAGGAATTTGGTCGAAGTCGAAACGCCCATGCTCAAGGCATACATGGACCGAATCGCCGCGCTGCCGGCCATCGCGCAGTATTACGCGAGACGCAAAGGCTCGTAGGCGCCGACAACAAGACAAGCATGATCCGGCGCTACCGGTTCGTGCCTGTCTGCGGCCTGGCTGTGGGTGCGATCCTCATCCCTATGGCGGCATAAGCTTTGGCACCGCCATCCACGAAGCTGACGGCCGAGCGTCTCCTGTGAATCGGGAGCCGCACTGCAAGCAAGTTCCCGATAGCTGACGCTGCAAGATCTTGGTGTTTTGACAAGGTCAGCTTGGCGGCGTTGTCTCGCGTGGCAGGGCGCGGCCGGGAGCAACCGTATGTCCCTTCAACGCGCCGCCATTGGAACGGCCGCTTCACTTCGCCGGCGACCCGATGCCCTCCGCGAGCAACTCGGCCTGAACCGCTATTGAGGTCTTGCTGCTTGCGCTGCAGCTGTGCTTTAACATTGCCGCCGTTCGGCAATTTCCAGCGAAAACTCTGGGGCTTCTAATCCGAACGGCAGCTTGCCGAAAAACGCTACTCACCCTTTCGACCC
>JBAWGM010000496.1:0-13801 GCA_049592895.1 Thiobacillaceae bacterium
CCAGCAGGCAGCCGGTGTTCTCTACGCTGACCTGGCTCATAGCCTCCAGCAGGCCGGCACCGAAGCTGCCGTCGTAGGCACAGAGCACTGTCGCCGGGGTCATCGCGCCGGAGGCGATGCCCCAGTAGCCCGCCGGGGCGTTGTGCACCGAGTTGTGGAAGCGGGTCGGCGAAATGTGGCGGTCCTCGGAGGCCAGCGCTTTGCAGATGGCGTCGCAATTTTCGCCATCGGCACCGGAAGAGGAAAACACCGTGGCCAGTTGCCTGGCATCGCGCTGGGCGGCGGCGATAGCTTCTTGTGCTACGGCCAACGCGACCTTGACGGCGAGGCCGCTACGCCGGCGCTCGGCCGGGGGCAGAGACTGCGGCGGTGCCACGGCGACAGTCCGCGATTCATAGGGGGCGGCGCCAGCCAGGATGGGCCGCGCCGCCGGCCAGTTGTCGAGTCCCGGGCCGAGGAGGCCGATGCCGTCGAGGTGAGCGGTCAGTTCCATATTAACCCGCCCTGCCCAGCACCAGGCTGCAGTTGGTGCCGCCAAAACCGAAGGAGTTGCTCAGCACCCGCCGCGGTCTGCTCTCCCGGTTCGCGGTCAGGTACCGGATGGGAATGCCCGGGTCGACGCAACGCGTGTTGACCCCGCCCGGCAGGAAGTCCTGCTGCAGCGCCAGCGCGCTGATGATCGCCTCCAGCCCGCCGGCTGCGCCCAGGGTGTGGCCGGTCGCGCCCTTGGTCGAACTGCACGGCACCGCGACACCGAACAAGGCCGCGACCGCTCTGCCTTCGGCGGCGTCGTTGCTCGGTGTCGCGGTGCCGTGCAGATTGATGTAGTCGATGTCGACAGGCTGCACGCCCGCCGCCTTTAGGGCAGCGTCCATCGCCATCCGCGCGCCCAGGCCCTCCGGGTGCGGCGACGACATGTGGTGGGCATCGCTCGATTCACCTGTTCCCAGCAGCAGCACGGCATCGCCAGCGAGGCTGTCCGCGGGGCGCTCGAGCAGAATGAAGGCCGCCGCCTCGCCGATGGAGATGCCGTTGCGATCCACGTCGTAGGGCCGGCAGGGTTCGGGAGAGAGCAGCTCCAGCGAGTTGAAGCCGTACAGGGTGGTCAGGCACAACGAGTCGACGCCGCCGACAATGGCGGCGTCGATCAGGCCGGCCGCGATCATGCGCGCGGCCGAGGCGAACACCTTGGCGCTCGACGAGCAGGCGGTGGAAACCACCACGGCCGGGCCTTCCAGATTGAAGGCGGTGCGCACGAAGTCGGCCACCGAATAGGTGTTGTGCGTGGTGCGATAGTTGAAGTCGTCCGGCAGGCCGCCGGTCACCGGGTCGCGGCGACGGTAGGCCTGCTCGGTCTGCAGGATGCCGGAGGTGCTGGTGCCGAGCAGCACGCCCACCCGTCGGCGTCCGTGGCGCGCGATGGCGGATTCGACGGCAGCACTGAAGCCATCCTGGCGCAGACCCAGAAAGGCAAGGCGGTTGTTGCGGCAGTCATAGTCAGCCAGGCGCGCGGGAAGCTGCACGCTATTCACACCCGCCACCTCACCCACAAAAGTGCTCAGGTCAACCGTGTCGAACGCGCACCGCGCCAGCCCGCCGCGCTGCTGACGCAGTGCATCGTGAGTGGGTTCAAGGCCGCAACCGATGGCACTGGTTGCGGTGAAGTGGGAGAGCCAGAGCGAATTCATAAAGGTAAACTAATCCAAATGCAGCGAGTTTTTAACGGATTCCACAGGCCGGATTTCCTTCACGTCCGGCCTGTTGTTGGCGCTGCGTATGCATGGTGGCGCAATGACAGCCAGGCCGCCACCCCTCCCAGCATGAGGCCGCCCCACACATCTACCGCCACATGCTGACGGGTGGCGAGGGTGGAGTAAATGATACCGATACACCACATCCGGCTGAATAGCCGACTCCACAGCGGCGCGCCGAATCGACGCAGCAGGTGATCCAGCCAGACACCCGAAAAAAAGGCAGTGGCGACATGCAGCGAAGGGAAGGCATTGCCTGCGGCATCGACGTTCTTGAGGAAGTCCACTTCAGGATAACGCGCCCAGTCAATATCGGCTGCGGGAACCGCGGTGGGCCAGAAGTAGAAAACAATCAGCCCCGCCAGGCAGGTTCCGGCCATCGCCAAGCCATAACGATAGAGTTCGCGTCGCGTCGCAAGCAATGCCGGGGGCAGGGAAACATACACCCACAATGAGACATACAGCGGCATCGCCCGCGGCTGGAAACTGATGATCCGGTCCAGCCAGGTAACGGGCATCACCGTGGTCGGGTAGGTCGGGTCTTTGAGCACGTAGAAATACGCACCGAAAAACAGGCCGATAAAAAGCGGCGTTCCTATCCCTTTCAGAACCCCATGCTGGGTGACGACCGCTGCAATCTGTCGGTACCAGTGCGTTTGCTGACTGTTTTTCAAGGCCCGTTCTCCGGGGTGCGGCAGTGCCGACTCATGCGTAGTGTGCCGTTCATGAAAGGGCCTCTCGCAAGCTGACAAAACGCAGCCCGGCAGCCGTCGCCGACTCCAGCACGGCAGGCAGCACGTCGAGAATAACCGGGATGCCACGGGGTGACCGTGCAGCATTGCCATCATGCAACAGCAAAATAGCGCCCGCCCGCAGCTCACGCAATAGTGCATTCTTGACGCGCTCGGGATCACCGATCCGGGTGTCGAAACCCCGCGCCGACCAGCTGGCGAGCGTCAAGCCGAGTCGCGCCAGCACGGGGTCGAGAAAAGGATTGCGCAGGCCGGCAGGGGCACGGAAAAACACGGGGCGCTGGCCGGTAATCGGGCTGAAGGTGCTTTGTGCGGCCTGCAATTCGCGCATGAGACCACGCGGGCCCAGCAGGGAGAAATGATGGCGGTGCTGCTGGCTATGGTTTTCCACGGCATGGCCACGGCGTACGATTTCCCGGCATAAATCCGGATATCGCGCCGCTTTTTCGCCCACACAGAAAAAGGTAGCGTGTGCGGCATATCGATCCAGAATATCCAGCACCTGCGGGGTGATGAGGGGGTCGGGGCCATCGTCGATGGTCAGGGCGATCTCATGTCTGGCCGCCGCGGCGGCGGGCAGCCGCGTCCAGTTCGGTCCCAGCCAGTTGCTGCGCGGCCACAGGCCGGCGGCGGCAAGCAACAGGTGGTTGATCACCACGGCGGCCAACGTCCAACGCCATTGCGCGGGTTCAGCGATCACGGCCACCAACGCCAGACCATGCAGCACGACGGATGCCCGGATCAACAGCGTGGGTTGCCAGGGGGAATCACGCATCGGATTGCCGGCCAAAAATCGCCGAATAAATCAACGCCAGGATGACGCCCGGTGCGACGGTGACGCCCATCGCCTGCAAGATGGATACCTTGGAAAACGCAAGCAGGCCAAAACCGGCGATGGTGGTGAGATTGGCAAACAGCATCGAGGCAAGCGTGCGCGGCAAGATGGGCGTGCGCGGATCAGGCCGATCAAGAAACAGGGCGTAGTTGGAGCCCACAGCGACCACCAGCAACAAACCCACCAAATGCAGAATAATCATTTGCTGGCCCACTATGTTTAATCCCGCCGTGACGGTAATGACCGCAGCTGCCAGCGGCGCGATGATGCGCAGCACGCGCGTGGGCGAGCGGAAAACCGCGAGCAGCAACCCGATGATGGCAACCAGGCCGCCGAGCGACAGCACGATGGCTTCATGCAGGTAGCCGGAATACAGACGATCCGATTCCGCCTTCATGTCCACGAACAGCACATCGGGGATTGCGCCCAATGCAGCGCGAATATGATCCGCGTTGATGCTGACCCCCTCGGACGCGGTCAGCGGCAATAAGGCACGCCATTGCCCCTGCTGCTGTATGAGCAAGGCATCGACGGCCATCGCCATTGAGGTCTGCTGCAGGTCGGTTGCTTGCAGCAAAGGCTGGCTGCGGGCGGCGGCAGTGTCGGCCAGAAACGGCGTAAACAGTTGTGCGCGCACCGGCAGGCCTTGAACGGCTTGCGCAAGGCGTGCTTCCAGAATGGGGCGAGAAGGGAGGCTGTTTTGGCGCGCGCGTTGCGTTGCTGCGCTCGGAAGATAACGGCTGGGGCTTTCGAATCCGGCGAGTTCGCCTTGCTCGACTAGTGATTGCAGCAGCGTGGAAACGCGCTCGGAGGCGCGCAATACGGATTCCTGATTCGCACCGGGTACGACGACCAGGTAGCGCACATCGGGCGCGCCCATGTCGGCGCGCAAACGGGTATCGAGTTCCACATCCGCTTGCGACACCGGACTGAGTGACGCGATTTTGTCATTCCACAAAGTGGCGCGGTTATCGACCACGATGGCGCAGGCCGCCAACAACAATATCGCCGCAGGCCAGCGCAGCGCTGCAGCGCGTTGCACTAAACGAGACAGGGTAAGGCCGATAGCCGAGACATCATGAATATGGAAGTTTGCGGGCAGCAGGGAAGGCAGGATGAAGCGCGTCACCATTGCGGCCGCGATCAGCCCGGCAATGGCATACAAGCCGAGTTGTGCCAAACCTGGAAATCCCGACAGCAGCAGCGAAGCAAAGCCGAATATCGAAGTCAGCACGCCGAGGCGAATGGTGGGCCAGAAGCGCTTGATCCAGTCTTGATGATCCGCACGGTTCTGTTCCGACTGCACAAACAGGTAGATCGAATAATCCACTGCTTCGCCGATCAGGGCGGTGCCGAATCCCAGGGTGATGCCGTGCACCGCGCCAAAGCCCAGACTGACCGCCGCAATGCCGGCCAGAACACCGCTCATCACGGGCAGAAACCCCAATGCCAGTGCGCTGAAGGAACGATAAACGAGTAATAACAGCGTGGCGATGAGCAAGAGGCTGATGAGGGACAGGCGGGTGACCTGGCTCTTGATGGTGTCGCGTGACGTCACCGAAAACACGCCGGGACCGGTCATCACCAGTTTGGCGGCTGGGGTCGCGCTGGCTGCCTGGTCGAACGCTTGCCGAATCGCGGCCATGGCGTGCTGTTGGGCATCGGTGTCGCTTCCCGCGGCACGCGTTTGCATCAGCATCAAGGCGCGCGTGCCATCGCGTGATGCCCATGCACCATCCACCAGCTTCGGCTGGGTGCCGTTGTTGAGCTGCTCGAGCAATTGCACCATTTCCCCGGTCGGGTCGCGCGGCAGCAGGGATTTGACCAGCAATCCGGCAGGCGAGGCCAAGAGATCGATACTGTCGCTTAAGGCGGCATGCAGGCCTTCTACGCTAAAGCGTGCGGGCGTCACTGCCGGGCTCAACAGGTAACGATTGTTGAACAGGAAAATACGGTCGCGCTCAGTGTTAACGGGCTCGCCATTATTGACGCTGACAAGAGTGCGGTCGGCGCGCAGACGCTGGGCGATTTGCCTGGAAAGCCGGGCGCGGGTGGGTGCATCGGCACCTTCTATGCCAACCAGAATCAGGCGCGAGGCCAGGCCGTCGCGGAGTTGATCCATGAGCAGCTGCTGCTCGGGCGTGGGCGCGCGCGGCAAGAATGCCGACAAGTCGGTGGTGAAGTGGGTGCGGCTGATGATGCTGGCACAGGCCAGCAAGAAAATCAGCCATAGCGCGATGCCGGCGATGCCACAGCGGCGAGTTTGGATCATTGCGACGGCGCGCGCTGTTCGATGGTCATCAATGAACTGTCGCCATCAGCCTGGAGGATCTCGACGCTGCGCACCACGTCCTCGGCCCCCTCCACCCGGATGCGCGCGATGACGGCGCCGACCTTGGGATCGAGGGGGGTGAGCACCAGCGTCCAGCGTTCCTGGCTGCCGTCCAGGGCCAGGTGGTAGACCCGTTCCAGGGCCTCGCGGTCCCCGGCCAAGGTAGCGCGAATGCTCTCGATCATGCCGGCCACCTCCGGGTAGTCCTTTAGATGCAGGACGTGTTTGCGCTGGCCGCGTTCAAGGGTGAGAGTGTCGCCGTCGAGCACCATGGTCTCGGGCCGGGGTTTCAGGGTGCGCTTTTCCAGGCGGGCCGGCGCGATGAACAGCAGTTCGCCGGAAGATTCGACCGGCTGGTCGAGGATGGAAATGGTCTTTTTCTCGGTGAAGGTGGCCGCGCCTTGCGGGATCTTCGCCAGACTGGCCATGAGCTGGGCGATGCTCAGCGGTGCGGCCTGAACGAAAGGGCTGACCAGCAGCGCCAGCCAGACAAGGGCACAGAGTCGAAAGTGGGCTCCCGTGAGTCGGGTCACGTCTTAGCCGGCATCCTTCGGGCGCCAGAAATCGAAGAAGTTAAACCAGTTGTAGGGTGCGGCGCGGCAATGCCGCTCAAGGCAGGCGGCATAGCCCGCCACCGCAGCCTGTATGGCGGCATCGCGGCCAGTCCGTTCGACGTCGCTGAAGTCGGCCAGCCGCTCGAAGTGGATGGCATAGCGGTTGCCGCCCAGGTAGAGCCCGCTCATGAACAGCACCGGACGCCTGAGCATGGCGGCCAGGCGCATGGGGCCGACCGGAAATTCGGCGTCCGTTCCCAGAAAGGGGACGCCCATAGTCGGGTCGCCGCCGAGGGTGCGGTCGCCCAGCACGCCGAGGACTGTGCCCTCGTCCAGGCAGGCCTGTACCCGCAGCATCGAGTCGAGTTGCCCCAGGGGGATGATGTCCTGCACCGCCGCCGGATTGACGGCGGCCAGCGCGGCATTGAGTTTGCGGGCGTTTTCCTCGTACATGACCATGGCCACCCGGAGGCCCGGCTGCCGGCGGCCGATTGCGCGCACCACCTCGAAGCTGCCCATGTGCGCACCCATTAGGAAGGCGCCGCGCCCGGCGGCCAGCACTTCCTTGATGACGTCCTCGCCGCGCACCTCCACCTGAAACAGGTCGAAGCGCGCGTTTAGCAGAAAGACCCGGTCGTGGATGGTGGAGGCAAAGTTATGGAAGTGCCGGAATAAGTCGATGAACCAGGGCTCTCGGCCTAGCGCCCGCCGCAAATAGGCGCGGGAGGCGGCCTTGGCAGCCGGCGCAAAAGCCATGAAATACAGGCTGATGCCGGCCAGGACGAGACGGGCTGGGGCACGACCCAGGTGCAGGGAGATCCAGGTCATCAGCCGCACCAGGGTGCTATTGCTGCGCTCCGGGCGCCGGGCCCACTCCGCTTGCGGCGAGGTCTGGCGCGCAATCTCCGGTGTAGGGGTGGTCATGCCAGGACCTATTGCGTAAAAACAACGGCGCCGCTCGCCACGCTGCGTTCGCCACAGCGGATATCGAAGCGGAAGCCGCCGGTTGGCGACTCGGTGTAATGCAGGGTCAGGGACTCGCCGGGCTGGGCCGGGCTGAGGAATTTCGCTGACTTGAGTTGTCCCGTCGTGGACTGCATGCCCTGTCGTTCCGCCAAGGCACGCAGCGCCGCGTCGAGCAGGACGACGCCGGGGAGGATGGGCCGACCGGGGAAGTGACCGGCATAGGCCGGGTGGTAGGCAGGGATGGGCAAGGGCATGACGTCTTCGCTCATACCGATATCGCGGCCGTGGACTGCAGGGTGGCCAGCAGTTCCTGGGTGATCTGGCTGGGGAGCTTGCCGGTGGCGTTGCGCGGCAGGGCATCGACGAACAGCAGGGGACGCGGCAAAAAGACGGGGTCGATGCGCTCGCGCAGGGCCCGGGTCAGGCCAGCCGGGGTGAGCCCGGGGGCGACCACCAGGGCGGAAAGGCGGCCGATGCTGTCCGTGCTCTCCTCGCGGGGCAGCAGGAAGACGCCATCCTGCACGCCGGGAATGGCGTTCAACTGATGGTTGAGGTAGGCCAGCGAGGTGCGCTTGCCGGCGATGTTGACCAGGTCGGCGTGGCGGCCATGTAGCAGGAAGGTGGTCGACACCGGACCGTCGCCGATGAGTTCGATGACGTCGGTGAGGCCGGTCGGGCTGTCAATGTGTCCGCCCTCGGCCCACAGCGTCTGCCCTTCGCGACGCAAATGAACAGCCGGAAGGGTTTGCCATACGGCACCCGCGGTGGTGCGACGGGTGGCGAGTTGCCCAGTCTCGGTACAACCGTAAATTTCGTGGAGCGGCGCGCCGAAACGGGATTCGGCCTCATTGGCCAGATCCTGCGACAGCGGGGCGGTGGCCGAAAGGAGCCGGTCGACCGCTGGCAGGGTGGCCTGATCCGTGAGCAAGGCGCGCAGGTGGTAAGGGGTGGTGACCAGCACGCGCGGGCGCGGCAGGCTCGACAGGGCGCCGCAGATGTCCGCCGGGTAGAAGGGGCGGCCGGCGTGCAGCGCAGCGCCGCCTTGCAGTGGCATCAGCACGGTGGATTCCAGGCCGTACATGTGCTGGGGCGGGATGGTGCCGAGGATGGCATGGGCGGCGCCGATGCCCAGGCGTTCCGCCTCAGCTCGCACGCTGCGCACCAAGCTGCCCCAGCGCTTGACATGGGGCACCGGCACGCCGGTTGAGCCGGAGGTGAAGACCTTGGCAATGATCTGCGCGCAATCGATATTGGGAACAGCCCGGTGGGCCGCGGGTGGCGGCATCGATTCGGGATAGCGGAAGTTGCGCAGGTCAACACCCGCCCCGTCCTTGTCGATAACACACTGATCGACGATACAGAAGACATCCGGGGCGATGCGCTGCATCTGCCGGACCATCTCCGGGGTGTGGGTCGAGGGTAGCAGGCTGATCCGGCCGCTGACGATGCAGGCTGCCAGGGCGACGGCGAAACGGTAGCGGTCGCCGCACAAGTTGAGCACATGCTGCCCCGGCGGCAATTGGCCGGCGACGTGTTCGACCTCGCCCAGAAACTGCCTGACGCTGACTGGCGTACTGCCGCACCACGCTATGACGGCATCGAGGCGGCGATGGGCGATGAGCGGGAGGGTCGTCATGGACGGCAAGCAGGGAGCCTAACGGGTATCGGAGGGCGCGCCTGGGCGCGCAGCCGCTGTCTTCCAGTAGGCAAGCATGCCGTCCATGATGCTGTGCTTTTTCAGGTGCGTCAGCTTGCGCAGGCGAACCGCGTATTCGGCGACAAACATCAGCATAATCAGCGGGAACGAGAGGAAATTGGCGAAAATCGACCAGATCCCGATGCTAAAAAAGAAGAACAGGACGCCGGAAACCAGGCTGACCGCTAGAAAAAACAGCACCCACGCCAGCGTCACCTGGCGCGAATAACGGGCCTCCTCAGGCGTGAGGCTGCCATGTACCGCTTCGGCAAAGCGGGTGCACAAGGGTTGCCGCCCGCGTGCCAGGGTCACGCTGAACACGGCAGCCAGCATGGCATAGGTGCCGGCGTGCTGGAGGAAATAGACCCAGCTGAAATTTCGTTCCAGCGCCCCCCAGAACCCCCACAACACCCCAGCCACGACCGCGCACAGGAACAACATGGCCGGCCTCATGGGCGAACGCCAAGTCAGCCAGAGCAGGATGGTCAGGGACGGCGCCAAGGAGACAGCCACCCCCAGGGACGGGAAAGGGGTAGCTGCCGAGGTGGCTGCGCTGTAATGCGCCAGCACCGGATAACCAATGGCTCCGGCGGCAATGGCGATCCAGCGGACCGCGCGTACCGAGGTCGAAGTCATTTTGTTCTGTTTGCCGCAATGTGCTGGGTCAGGCTGGCGAGGGAACCGAAGATGCGGACGTTGTCCGCATTATCGGAGCGTAACTGGAAACCGAAATGCTTGGAGACAACCAGGGCCACTTCCAGAATGTCGATGGAATCGAGCCCGAGTCCCTCGCCGTAAAGGGGGGCAACGGGCTGAATCTCTTCCGGACTTATCTCGAGATTTAAGGCAGAGACGATGAGCCTGGCGACGTCGTTTTGCAATTCATGGTTGGTTTCAGACATGGTGACTTCACATCAATATGGATCAGGCGACCCGACGGAATCGGGCCGGTGTCAATTATATTCGGTAAGCGGCCTTATTGATGCCGAGTTTAGTCCGGCTTCCGATACATCTGCGGGCGCGGTTGGCCGGGGCGGTGGTTGGCGACTTTTTCGGCCGGGGCGTCGCCCTTCGGATAGCCCAGGTGGTGGCTCAGCTCTGCGTTCAATGCCCGTTCCAGCAGCCTTCTTCAACTGTTGGAAGGTCGACTCTACCCCTGCCGCCGACACTGGGCCCGGAATCAGCTCCTGCAATACCTCAGGGTCGATGCGGATGGGCGCCTCAACCACCGGCGCCGCCTTCTTCTTGCGTTGCATACTTGCTCGTTTCAGACTTCATGGTATGCCTCACACACAAAATTCCTGACAGGCTCCCGCAGATTGTAGGCAAGCACATGCAAACTCATCTCGGTGCCAAACCGGGTGAGTCTTGTCATCAGGAAGTGGGCCGAGCCCATCCAGAATTGCAGTGTCCCGAAGACGTGCTCGACCGTGCATCGCCGTTGCTTCATCGTCCCAATGGCTCGGTCCGGGCGAGCCTGCATGGCATGGCATCCAGCACCCCTTCGTGTTCCCAACGCCTGACCCGTCGCTCCTTGCCTGACGTACATTGCTCCTTGAGGCCGCAGTGCCGGCACGTTGTCACTGAGTCGATAAGCCAGCCATTCCCCGGCAGGGCAACCATGCTCGTTAGCCTGCTCGATATAGACAAAGTCACGTTTGTCGTAGAGTTCGTGAGCCTTGTTGCCGGATGTCATCGTCCTCGGCACGAAGGTCGTGAGGCCATCAGAAGTGGCTCCAATCGTTTGAACAGCATTCCCCGAGACGTGATGATCGCCAATGCAGCACAGTGGTTCGACCAAGACGGCAGGCTGACCGAGGAATCGATCAAGTTGCAAATTCAGAAGCTCCTGCCCGGGTGCGCTGATGTAACTTGCAAGAAGATTTGCACTGTGAGCTAAAGCCAATTGGCGTAAACAGGCGAAGAACACCTTGGCCTGACGAAGAATTCCAGAGCAACTGACGGTGTCCGCCGTGCAGTTTAGAACGCCGCACCAAGAAGATGATCGCCACCAAGCGGGTCCCGGGTAGGACTTCCCCCTACGTGTGTTAGCGAACAGACATGAACATGAGCGAATGCTTTAATCAAAGCATGAACTCGTGTTAATTACTCTCCCAGAGGGTGGGCGAAATGGAGGTGAAAAATGTATATCGGCCTCGGTACTGTAGTGCTCATTATTGTTCTATATCTTGTCTTTTTTCGTTAGATATCTTCCAAAACGATAGTCAGACTGGACGACGCTCGAATCACGCCAGACGCTTATGTGGGCGTCTGGTCTCAGAAGCTGGCGCCGGTTTGTGATGCGATGAGGCCAATCTGTTAGGCGGCGCCCGGTGTCTCGGTTGGCTAAGAGTGAACGGCTGCCTGTTATACCGGTGAAGCGGACGTTGAAGTACCACTCCAGGACACCCATTTGTGCGATGGCGCACAGACTCACCAGGCAAGCTGCTTTACTTTGCAGACCGACCAGGAGATGGGTGGGCCGTAACCCGCTGAATAGTTGCATTTGGCGCAATTCTGCAGACCGTCAAATGAAAAGTTCATCTGTCTCCAGAAGGACTGGGTTGAGCCAATAACCCGTCGTCGGAGCCTAAAAAAACCTTGACACGAGAGGAGGGCTCAAACTTTACCAACGCTTTTTCTCTCCTATCGATGGTGCGGCAGCGTACAGACCCCCGGTTGCCATTGTCGCTATGTTGTCATTGAGGTTTTGACGTGGCACGCGGGCAATGACTTTCGAAGTCATTCATTCCTACACTCTGGAGACTCAACGATGAAACAGATCAGCAACTATCTTTCCGCAGTTTTCTTGGCCGCCATACTGGTGTCCGTCGTGGGTTGTTCGTCCACGCCGCGGGATACGGGCCAGTACGTAGCAGACAGCGACGTCACCACTAAGGTAAAGGCGGCCATATACAATGATCCGCAGGTGAAGGACAACGAGATCAATGTCAGCACCTTCAAGGGTGTGGTGCAACTGAGCGGCTTTGTACGTTCGCAGGCCGATGTTGACAGGGCCGTCGAGCTGGCACGCGGCGTCAGCGGTGTTAATGGCGTCACCAACGACATGCGCCTCAAGTAAGCGAGGCTGATCGCGGACCGTTGCTGGATGTCATGTCCGGAAACGGTCAAGGAGAACGCTTGTTCATCGCGGGTTCATTCCTGGGCATGCCACTACCCGATTCGCCTGAGGTGCTGATTCGCGCAGCCCATCTAGTACTGAAGGCCTGAGACTGGCGGTCCCATTACGCCTCATATTGAAAGGAATGGTTCATGAAATTTTCATTTGTGGTAGCAGCAGCATTGATAGTTTCGATTCCTGCTTTCGCCAGCCAGGAATTGGCCCAAAAGAACGGATGTCTGGCCTGTCACGGTGTTGACAAGAAGATTATCGGTCCCGCCTTCAAAGACGTTGCGAAGAAATACGCAAACCACAACCTCGCACCCGTCACGCTGTTCACAAGGGTAAAGATGGGTGGTCGCGGCGTATGGGGCGACAAGCCTATGCCACCCAACCCCCAGGTCAGCGATGCAGACCTGACCACAATCATTGCCTGGATACTGTCCCTGAAGTGATTCTCGCACTGTGATTTCAGTGTTGCCCAGTCTGACTATTGTTTTGGGAGGGTTCAGCGGCACGAGGCTTAGTGATCTCTATGGCTGCGAATTACAATGTTCGCCTACTGCCATAGCCATGTGCATACATGGCTGGCGATGCAAATCCACCGAAAGTCCCCGATGCTCAGGCTTAAATTCTCGATTGAGCTGAATTACGAAATCGATCAACCCGGCTGCGATTTTATTTTCAGCATTCATGCCGCGCAAACCCTGCATCAGATCGTGGTGAGCGAGTCTCTGGCGATCACCCAGAACTTGCTGTCCAACCACTACACCGACCCAGTGACGCACACCCGCTTCCTACGGCTCAAGGCCTTTGCCGGGCCGCTGACCATGCGGTATGACGCCATCGTGGATCTGGACCATCACACTGCGCAACCGGCGCAACTTGGCGAGGTCGCTGTGGCCAACCTGCCGGGGGCTGTGCTGCACTATATCTATCCCAGCCGATATTGCCAGTCAGACCGTCTGTAACGGCTTGCGGTCAAGGAGATTGGCCGATTGTCGCAGGGCTATAGTCGGGTGCAATCTTTCCGCACCGAATTTCCGTAAACCAACCATATTGCCCCAATGGCCAAACCTATTGACCCTTTCAAAGACACCGGATCCCTGATCACCGTTCGCGACTGGCTGCGCTTTGCGGTGTCGCGTTTCAACGAGGCCGGGCTGTTTTTTGGGCATGGCTCGGACAATGCCTTTGACGAGGCCGCCTATCTGATCCTGCATTCGCTGCACCTGCCCCTCGACCGGCTGGAGCCGTTTCTCGATGCGAGTCTGACCCATGGCGAGGCGGAGCAGATCAAGGCTGTGCTGCAACGGCGGGTGAAGGAACGCGTGCCCGCGGCTTATCTCACCCATGAGGCCTGGCTGGGCGAGTACCGGTTTTATGTCGATGAGCATGTCATCGTACCCCGCTCGTTTATCGCCGAACTGCTGCGCGAACAGTTATCGCCCTGGGTGCACGACCCGGCGTCAATTCTTTACGCCGCTGATATTTGTACCGGCTCGGGCTGTCTGGCCATCCTAATGGCCCATGCCTTTCCCCACGCGACCATCGACGCCACAGATATTTCAAACGACGCGCTGCAAGTGGCGAAAAGGAATGTTGCGGATTACGGCTTGCGGGAGCAGGTTCATCTCATCCAGTCTGACCTGCTGAAAAAACTCAAGGGCAAGACCTATGACCTGATCGTCACCAATCCTCCGTATGTGAACGCGCCCTCGATGGCCGAGCTGCCGGAGGAATACCGGTGCGAACCTGAACTGGCACTGGCCAGCGGCAAGGATGGCCTCGACC
>JBAWGM010000497.1:0-3627 GCA_049592895.1 Thiobacillaceae bacterium
AGATTCATGTGGATCACGTCGAAGCCCATGTCGCCGGGCCGCACGAGCCCCAGTATGGCATTCAGGTTGGCGCCATCGTAGTAGAGCAGGCCACCGGCATCGTGAACGATCTTCCGCATGTCCTGGATGGTCTTCTCGAACACGCCGAGGGTGGAGGGATTGGTCAGCATCAGGCCGGCAGTGTGCGGCCCTACCGCGGCTGTAAGCGCCGCCAGATCGACGTTGCCTTCGCGGTCGGTGGGAATCTCCTTCACCGTGTAGCCGCACATCACGGCGCTGGCCGGGTTGGTGCCATGCGCGGCGTTGGGCACCAGAATTTCGCTGCGCGCGCTATCGCCGCGCGCGTCGTGGTAAGCGCGAATCATGGCGATCCCGGCAAACTCGCCCTGCGCGCCCGCCATGGGCGCCAACGACACGCCGGCCATGCCGGTCACGTCCTTGAGCATTTCCTGCAGTTCGAACATGGACTGCAGGAAGCCCTGCCCAGTCTCGGCCGGCGCATGCGGATGGCGCGCAAGGAATTGCGGCAGCATGGCGATCGAATTGCAGGCACGCGGGTTGTATTTCATGGTGCATGAGCCCAGCGGATAGAACTGGGTGTCGATTGAGAAATTCTTCTGCGAGAGCCGCGTGTAGTGGCGCACCACGTCCAGTTCCGAACACTCGGGCAGCGCGGGCGGCGCATCGCGCAACAGATCGGCGGGTAGATCGGACAGGGACGTGTCCGCTGCGGGCATCTGGGCGTGCGCCGCGCGGCCGGGGTGGGAGTGGTCGAATATCAGCATGGTAAGGGGTCAGGATTCGGGGATCAGGGTAGAACTCGGGGCTCAGTGGTTAAGGGAAAATCATTGCGCGGCGCAGCCGCACGATCCCTGAATCCTGACCCCTGAATCCCGATCCCTAGCCTTTTAACGCTGCCAGCGCCGCATCGTAATTGGGCTCCTGCGCGATTTCGGGCACCAGTTCGGTGTAGATCACCTTGTTCTGTTCATTGAGCACGATCACTGCGCGAGCGCACAGGCCGGCAAGCGGCCCACTGTGTATGTCCACGCCGTAATTCTTCTTGAATTCCCAGCCGCGCATGGTCGACAGGGTGATGACGTTGTCTAGCTTCTCCGTGCTGCAAAATCGGCCCGAGGCGAAGGGTAGGTCGGCGGAAATTACCAGCACCACCGTGTTGGCAAGCTTGTTTGCGGCAATATTGAATTTGCGCGCCGAATCCGCGCAAATGCCGGTGTCCAGACTGACCACGATGTCGAGCACCTTGCGCTTGCCGGCGAAATCAGCCAGCCCCACATCGGCCAAATCCTTGTTCACCAGCTTGAAGTCCGGGGCCGTATCGCCCACCTTGGGGAAGTTGCCGGCCACTTCGGTTGGTACACCGCCTTTGGTTACTGTTGCCATGTGGGTCTCCTTCAAAATCTACTAAGAGGACATGAGGACAGAAGGAATTCGCACAGGAGGTTTCCTCTTGTCCTCCCGTCCTCCTTGTTCAAAATCATTTTCGCGCGCAGGGCGGCGGTTCGTTCAGTTTAGCCACGATGCGCTGCACTTGCTGGGCATACCGATCCAGATCCGCCTCCGTTTTGGTCTCCGTCGCACACACCAGGATGGCGTTGCCCAGTTCCGGGTAGTCGCGAGACAAGTCGTAGCCGCCCACGATGCCCTGGCCCAGCAGGGCATGCAGCAGCTTGCCATTGGCCACCGGGGTGCTGACGACGGTTTCGTGAAAGGCCGGGCCGGAGAAGACTCTGTTTGCACCCGCAGCCACCAGCTTGTCCGCCAGCGCGATGGTATTGGCGTGCGAGGCCCGCGCGACGCGGCTCAAGCCCTCCGGTCCCAGCAGGCTCATGTAGATGGTGGAAGCGGTGACCACCAGGCCCTGGTTGGTGCAGATGTTGGACGTGGCTTTGGACCGGCGGATGTGCTGTTCGCGCGCCTGCAGCGTGAGAGTAAAGCCCGGCTTGCCTTCCAGGTCCACGGTGCGGCCGACGATGCGTCCCGGCATTTGCCGGACGAACTCCTGCTTGCAGCACATGAAGCCATAGTAGGGGCCCCCGGAAGCCAACGGTGCGCCGAGCGGCTGGCCGTCCCCCACGGCGATATCGGCGCCGGTCTGTCCCCACTTGCCCGGCGCTTTCAATACTGCGAGACTCATCGGGTTGACCAGTGCAATCGCCAGCAGATTGTTGGCATGGGCCCAGTCGGTGAGCGCATCGACATCTTCCAGCACGCCGAAGAAGTTGGGCTGGGAAATCACCAGGGCGGCGCAGTCTTCCGCGCTTTGCGGCAGCACGCTGCGTCCGGTGGCGGGGTCGTAGCCGACTTCCGCCAGTTCGATCTTCTGGTTCTTGACGATGGCGCGGCAGGCCGCCCGGTACAGCGGATGCACGGCCTTGGGCATCAACACCCTGCGAGCGCCGCTCTTGTTGGCGCGTACTGCCATCAGTACCGCTTCCGCCAGACCAGAACCACCGTCGTACATCGACGCATTCGATACGTCCAGCCCGGTCAGCCGGGTCATCATGGTCTGGAATTCGTAGATGAGCTGCAATGTGCCTTGCGAGGCTTCCGCCTGATAAGGCGTATAAGCCGAATAGAACTCGCCGCGCGTGGTGATCTGCCAGACCGCGGCCGGAATGTGATGCTCGTAGGCTCCGGCGCCGAGGAAGCTCAAGTAGCGGCCATCCTGTTCCGCGCGTTCCAGCATCAGTCGCGTGATTTCCATTTCGCTTGCGCCCGCGGGAACCTTGCTCAGACCACGCGTCTTCAGGGCGTCGGGAATTTCGTCAAACAACGCGTCGATAGCGCGAACGCCGATGCTGACCAGCATCTCGGCGATGTCCTGTTCGGAGTGGGGAATGAACGGCATAGGTCGTGAGGAGCGAGGGGTAGGTATCGAGACGGTACTTGCCTTGACGCGTCACCTTGACCGGATTCAGTGCGCCTCGGAAGCCACTTGTGCTTCGTAAGCTGCGGCGTCAAGCAGCGCGTTCAGCTCTCCAGGATTCGCTGGTTTGAGCTTGAACATCCAGGCGCCGTAAGGATCCTTGTTGATCAATTCGGGCGAGCCTTCCACCTCGGTGTTGCTGGCAGTCACTTCACCGGCCACCGGGGCATACACGTCAGATGCGGCCTTGACCGATTCGACCACGGCGCATTCCTCGCCCGCGGACAGCATGCGACCGACCGTGGGGGATTCGACAAACACCATGTCACCCAGCAAATCCTGGGCGTGATGGGTAATGCCGACCGTCAGGCTGCCGTCGATTTCGACTTTGACCCATTCGTGGGTCTTGGTGTATTTCAGATCGGTCGGGATGCTCATTGAAAGTTCCTAAAATTGGTTACAAAGAGGACATGAGGACAAGAGGAGATCAGGTATTGGGTTCACTCCTGTCCTCTTGTCCTCCTTTTTCAGATCAGACTCTTGCCATTGCGCACAAAAGGATATTTCACCACTTGCGCCTTCAGCTTCCTGTCGCGGATTTCCACCTCGACTTCTTCCCCAGGCGCGATCCCTAATGGGATCCGCGCCAGGGCGACAGATCTTTCGAGGGTGGGCGAAAACGTGCCGCTGGTAATCTCGCCTTCGCCGTGTTTGGTGAAAACCTTCTGGTGGCTGCG
>JBAWGM010000498.1:0-1714 GCA_049592895.1 Thiobacillaceae bacterium
ACAGTGACTTACAAGCGACTGTCAAGTCAATCATGTGGGCTAAGGTAATTTTGACGACTTGACGGGTTTTTAAGGGCCAGCCTTAAAGGGTTCAGTTGCTTTCCCGCTGAGCTGCCGCAGCCTAAAAGCTCAAGCCGGTGCTGTTATTAACTTGACACAGCAATGCGGATGTTCGAGCTTCGCTTCCTTCGAAATTAAGAGCGAAGCGAGTTTCCGCGTTGCCCGGCTTGAGGCTGTTGGCCAAGGGGAGCCGAAGGCAAGCGAAGGGGTGGCCTGCTCTTTGGTGACTTTTATCTTGGCCAAACAATAGAAAGTCACTTGCTGCCGGGCAACCCCCGGCCAACGAACACCTGACATGCGGAAGCATCTGGGGAGGATTGAGGTACTTGCCCCTCACCCCTAGCCCCTCTCCCCGCTTGCGGGGCGAGGGGTAGAAACTTATAGCGTACAGAAGCTATGCGCCAAATCTGCCGGAATCTGAGCGAGGATGTTTTTCGCCGCTTCCTGCGGGTCCTGCCGGTATTGCTTGAGCAACTGTCGAGCCGCCTCCAGCCAGTGCTGCTGGCCGGTCTGTACCGCATTGCGCAGCGCCTGGTCATTGCCGGTTTCCCGCCATACCCGATAGCCCTCAACCAGGGCAGGAAAAAGGCTTCTGCGCAGGCCCTCGAACTCGGCGAAGTAGAAGTGCAGTGAACATTTGGCCTGCATGTCCAGCAGGGCGGGCAGGGTGGAGAGGCAGTCGGCCAGGTTGTCCTTGATGGCGCGGGCGAATACTTCGGTGCGCTTGCTGTTGAAGCTGGCCAGCATGTCGCGCCAGTCCGGACCCAACAGCCGGCCGGCGCGCGCCTCGCCCACTTCGTGCAGGATGACGGTCTCGCTTTCCATCTCCGCCATATGGGCCAGCGCATGGTCGGGATCGCGGTCAAAGCCGTAGCAGTCGAGCGCAGACTTGAGCGCGCCTTCCTGCTGCTTCAGTCCCCACATTTCCACCTTTTCCCACAAGACTCTTTTCAACGCATCCATGCGCAGGATGATGGCGCCGTCCTGGAAGGCGGCGGGGAAGGAGGTGATGTCGCGGGCGTATTCGCAGCCCGTCACGTAGATGGTCAGGCCCTCTCGTTCTTCCTTGCGGATCAGTTCACCGAGGAAGAAATGCGGCTGGTGAAAGCGGCCGATGCCGGCGCCGTAGACCAGGCCGTAATCTCCGATAGCCTGGTTGATGGCGTCGATGGCGAAAGGGTCGTAGCGCCGGTTTTCCACCGGCACCGGCTGGAAGTCGTTCTGTTCGAGGCTGTCCCACAGCGCCTCGCGGGCAGTCAGCCACTCGCCGATTTCCTGCCTGGGCGGCGGCTGGGTCAGCGGCAGTTCGTTCTCCCAGCGAAAATATTCGCGCATGCCCAGCAGGTAATTGCACATCGTCATCTCGCGCGCATGATTGGCGTCCGCGATATGGCAGTTGCGCTGTATGGTCTCGATGGTTTCGTGGAAATTACGCATGTTTCACCTGCTGCGTTGGTTCTGGTTTCATTCTAGCGCCTGATTTGGCCATTGGAGGGCTTTGGCTGGCTGGCTGGTTAGCGCCGGCGGCGGATGTTGAAGTGGGCGACGGTCTGCACGATCTCCGTGTAAGGCAGGGATTCCAGGTCGCCGTATTGCGCCAGGGCATCCAGCACCAGCTTGCGCGCGTCTGTCACCTCTTCCGTGCCGCTCAGGG
>JBAWGM010000499.1:0-1832 GCA_049592895.1 Thiobacillaceae bacterium
ATTGACGATGGTGGAATCCAGTTGCTCCATGAAGAGACCCGCGGCAACAACCCAGGGCAGGTAGCTTTTGACGATGGAAGGATTCATCTGGGGGTTTGGAAAAGTCGTTACCAGAAAGATGCTGTTAACTTCAGTCCCCACAGTTTATCGCGATAGCCCAGGGAAGAACCCGCGTCAGTCGTGGGGTGGCCGGGCCTTTCTCGCTGTCGTCCAACCGCGCAGCGCGGCAAGCGTGTTCGCTACGTGCTTATCCGGATTGAGGCTGCTGTAGACATATAGAATCCGGCCGTTCGGCGCGATGACGTAGGAGGTGCGGCTGGCATGCTGCGGCGCCAGGAACATGACCGCATCGTAGGCGTGCATGATGCTGCCGTCGGCATCCGCCAACACCGCGAACTTGCTTCGACACTCGCTGACGGAAAAGCGCTTCAGGGTGTCGATGGGGTCATGCGAAACACCGATGACCGAGGCCCCCAGCGCCTTGTATTTGTCGACCGCCGCGGCGAAATCGTGGGCTTCAACCGTGCACCCGGGCGTGAAGGCCGCCGGGTAGAAATACAGCACCACCGGACCGGACTTCAGCGCCTCGTGCAGGACGTAGGTGAACTCCTTGCCGGCAAGGGTAGCCTTGGCCGTGAAATCCGGGGCTTTGTCACCCACGTTCAGCGCCGCGTATGCCTGCCAACTGAATGTGGCGATCAAGCAGGCAAGAAATTTTCTGATCACAGTCCATCCTCCTGCTTCCCGGACTCCGAAAGACGCTTGTTTGATCGGGCTTGCACGGATGAGTTCGAAAATTGCCCGGACAAGCCAGTGGCCGGTGCGGTTTGCACTATGGAAGGAGCGAGACGAAAAGCCTATGTCATCTTTGGATTTGCTGCCGGAGGTAGGCCAGAAATCCTACCGAACGGCGGTTTTCTGTTTTCCTCTGCGAAAGGTTCCGACCCGGAGGCACTCTGTGAAAACGACTTGATGACAGGCTATCTAGCGGACGACCCCGTTCAGGTGAATTGAGACACGACAGTTCAGCCCAACCCCCCTGCACCGCGGACTGCAACCGGCAGTCGGCACTCGACTCACTCCTCGCCCATCGCCGGCGGCTTGCCATAGAACAGCTTGTTGGTTCGCTTCTGCAGGTAAGCGTTCTTGACAAAGGCGTATTCGTCCGGTTGCTGGTCCAGGGCCTCCCTTAAGCCCGGAAACTGGGCGCGCGCGCTGACCACGTTGAGCACCAGGGCTCCCGCCTTGGGGTAGGTGTCGTACGGGTAGAGCGGCGAGGCCATGGCGTCGACCGCCAGCCCCACGCCGTCCCGCAGGCTTGCCGGCCCCAGAACGGGCAGCACCAGATAGGCGCCACTGCCGATGCCGTAGTGGCCCAGGGTCTGGCCGAAATCCTCGTCGTGCTTGGGCGCGCCACCGTCGCTCGCCCAGTCGATCAGGCCCAGCAGGCCGACGGTGCTGTTGACGGCCAGTCGGGCAAATGACTGGACGCAGTCCTTCCACTGCCCCTGCAGGGCACTGTTCAGGGTCACCGGGATGTCGTTCAGGTTGGAAAACACGTTGCGCACCGCAGTGCGCACCGGGATCGGCACGATCCTGCGGTAAGCCTTTGCGGCCGGATTGATCGCGTGAATGTCGAGGCTGCGGTTGAAGCCGTAAATGGCCCGGTTCATGCCTTCGAGGGGGTCGCGCTGAAGGTCTTCAGGCTTGGCCAGATTGACCGACGCGCAGCCGCTCGTCGCCAGCGCGAAGGCGAAGGCCGCGAGCATGTGCAACGACCGGACGTGAAGATAACGGGGCAGCGGGTTGGATGCAGGGAGGGAAAGCATTGC
>JBAWGM010000500.1:0-3568 GCA_049592895.1 Thiobacillaceae bacterium
GCAGGCCGAACTCCACTGCCAGAACGGCAAAGCGCGCGCAGTGCTGCGGAGTATGACACCCGGTCACGACTTCGATTGCCTCGCCGCCAAGTTCCTTGAATTCGGCCAGCAGGCGTTTGAGTTTGCCGGTCTTGAGATCATAGCGTCCGGGATGGGCAAGAACCGCCTGTCCACCGCTTTGCCGTATCCAACTGACGGCATTTTCCAAACTGGTCCAGCAATGTTGTACGTAGCCCGCCCGGCCCTTGACCAGGTAATGTTTGAACACGCTGCGCATATCCTTGACAATGCCTTGTTCCACCAGATAGCGGGCAAAATGGGTACGGCCGATCAGGCGCGGATTGCCGGCATGCGTGATTGCCCCTGCCAAGGCCCCCGGAATTCCCGCCTTTTCGAGCTCCTGACTTATGCGCTCGGCGCGCTGTTGGCGTCCTTGCTGGATCGCCCCCAAACCTTTCAGAAGCAATTCGTTATGCGCATCAATGCGTAACCCGACGATATGCAGTGTCGACGTTTGCCAGGTGACGGAGATTTCCACGCCCGGGATGAAGCAGATGCCAACTTGCTGCGCAACCTGCGCTGCGTCCGTCAAGCCGTCCACGTCATCGTGGTCCGTCAAAGCCAGCACATCGACCCCTTTTTCGGCGGCGCGCGAGACTAGTGCCTGGGGGGATAGGACGCCATCAGAAACATTAGAGTGGCAGTGCAGGTCAAAATTGCGCATGAGTAACGGGACCCGCTTTGACGGGTGGCCAAATCATAGCAAAATAACGGAGTTTTCTCTTAATCCAGCAGAAATGGGCCCAGCCCTTACATGAAAAAATTTCTCTTCGACCTGTTCCCCGTCATTGTATTTTTTGTTGCCTACAAACTGGGGGACAGCAATGCGCAGGCCACCAAGGCATTCATGGACAGCCTGGGCCTGCCCCCATCGCCCACTGCGAAGCCCGGTATTTATCTCGCCACCCTGGTGGCCATTGCCGCTTCCTTCCTGCAGGTGGCGTGGGTAAAGCTGCGCGGCGGAAAAGTCGAATCCATGCTGTGGGCCAGCCTGGTAATTATTGTGATTTTCGGCGGCGCCACTTTGTGGCTGCATGACGAATCCTTCATCAAATGGAAACCCACGGTGCTCTACTGGCTGTTTGCCGGGGTATTGATCGGCTCGGCCATGCTGGGCAAGAACATGATTCAGTCCATAATGAGTGCCCAGATGGAACTTCCGCAGAAGGCCTGGAGTCAACTGAACCTGAGTTGGGCTGGATTTTTCGCCTTCATGGGCTTGGCCAACCTGATTGTGGCGCACAACTTTTCCACCGACGCCTGGGTCAACTTCAAGCTGTTCGGCAGCCTGGTGCTGATGCTTGTCTTCGTCATCATTCAAAGCCTGATGCTGAACAAGTATCTGCACAAGGAAGAAAGCGAATAATGCTCTACGCCATTACCGGCGAGGATGTTCCGAATTCGCTGGACCAACGACTCGCCGCCCGGCCCGCTCATCTGGGACGCCTGCAAACCCTCAAGGAACAAGGTCGGCTGCTGCTGGCCGGCCCCTTTCCCCGGATCGACAGCCCTGATCCGGGCCCAGCCGGCTTTTCCGGCAGCCTGATCGTGGCGGAATTCGATACGCTTGAATCCGCGCGGCAGTGGGCCGACGCTGACCCCTATGTGGCCGCCAGGGTGTACGACCGTGTTAATGTCAGGCCGTTCTTGAAGACGCTGCCATGAGCACCGATCAGCAGATTTTGACTCGACTTCAAATCTTGACGCCGGAAAGCCTCAGTCTGGAGGACGAAAGCGGCCTGCATGCGGGTCATGCAGGTGCGGCAAGCGGTGGCGGCCATTATCGGCTAACTATCGTATCGCCGCACTTTGCCGGCTTGAATTCGGTGGCCCGTCACCGGCTGGTGTATGAAACCCTCGGCGATCTGATGCAAGGGCCGGTACATGCCTTGGCCATTACCGCCTTAACCCCCGAAGAACTATGACGACAGGAGATTTAATGAAACATTCCCTCAAACACTCCGCGGCGCTTATTCTGCTGAGCCTGGCTGCCCTTGCCCAAGCTGCGGACGGGACCAAGCCCGCCGCTACCGACCAGGTGCCCGGCAACAAACCGGTTGCCGTTGTCAACGGGCGCGAAATTCCTGCGATCTATGCTGAACTGATCAAGCATGACATGCTGGCTCAGGGCCAAACAGACAATGCACGTCTCGATACCAAGGTCAGGGACAGTCTGATCAGCCTGGAACTCGCTAGTCGCGCGGCCATTGAAAAGGGACTGGACAAGGATCCCAAGCTGGCGGCGGTTCTGGATATTCGACGCAAGGACCAGTTGGCCAAGGCCTATCTGGAAGACTATGTTCGCTCCCATCCCGTGAGCGAAGCCGACATCCAGGCTGAGTATGACAAGGCCAAAGCGGCGGCGACCGGTAACGAATACAAGGTCAAGCACATTCTGGTGAAGAGCGAAGGCGAAGCCAAATCCATATTGGCGCAGTTGAGAAGAAAGGCCAAATTCGAGGATTTGGCCAAAAAGAAATCGATTGATCCGGGCTCAGCCAAGAACGGCGGCGATCTGGGGTGGAATGCCCCCAATTCCTTTGTGAAGGAATTTGCCGATGCGCTTTCCGTCATGAAGAAGGGCGAAACTTCCAAGACGCCTGTGAAAACGCAATTTGGATGGCATATTATTCGGGTTGAGGACGTGCGCCCCATTCAGGTACCGCCCCTGGACGATGTGAGAGCGGACATTGCCCGGCAGCTTCAGCAAGAGCGCATACGTGAGGCATTGCTCGCGTTGCGTAAAGACGCCAAGATTGAATAAGAATCAGAAGGGGGCCTGCCAGCCGGCAGGCCCGATAAAAAGAGGACACCGCCATGGCTGACAAGGAATATAACAATCTGCAGGACCAGTTTCTGAATACCCTGCGGCGCGAGCACATGCCCGTTTCGGTATTCCTGGTGAACGGGATCAAGCTGGTGGGAAAAATCGAATCATTCGACCAGTTTTCCATCCTGCTCAAAGGCCATGATCAAGCCGGGCAACTGGTGTTCAAACATGCCATCTCCACGATTTCACCTTCGCGCGAAGTCGAACTGACCAAGAAACCCCCTCCCGCCTGACCCGTTGACCGGGCGAATCTGACTTATTCCGCCTGCACCCGCACTCCGTTGAGACGTGCCAGTTGATCCCGGGTCACCAGCATCGCCACATCACCCCGGTACAGTTGGTAGAACTCGGGCTTCAATTCCTGCGCCTGCTTGAGACTGCTCACATAGACAACTGCTCTGCCCTGCGGATGAAGACTGAACCAGGCAGGCAATGCCTGACTTGAAATGACCTCCAGCGGTTGCTCGAGTCGGCCGGCAAACTGATATTGGGCGTGGTACTTGCCTTCGTGCGCGATGGGCACGCCTCTTTGTTGCAGGAGTTTGAGTTCCCGCGCCATGGGCGTCACATCATAGGCGGGAGACAGCGGGCGAACCACTCCCAGTTGCACCAGGGCGGTCAGCGCGAATGCCAGGCCGACCAAGCCGTGCCGCCAATGCAGGCGCGGGCTGACGACGA
>JBAWGM010000501.1:0-1786 GCA_049592895.1 Thiobacillaceae bacterium
GCTGGCCGACTACCTCGGCTTTGAACGCCTGGGGACGTTCAAGCCCGTTGCCTTGATCGGCGGCGACGCCGCCGCGCGCGCGCCCTGGCGCAACACCTACGCGCACCTGATGGCCGAAATGGGCTGGGCCGCGCTTGCGATGAATTATGCCGAGCTGGAACTATTCCAGTATCTGCAGCAACAACCACGCGCGCTGCTCGACGGCATGCTCAAGCAAGGCCTCAATGTACCTTTGGCCAGTTCCTGCGGGCGCCTGTTCGACGCGGTGGCGGCCGCGGTGGGCCTGGCACGCGAACACGCATATTACGAAGGGCAGGGCGCGGTGGAGCTGGAAGCGGTGGTGGACGTCGATTGCCTTGACTACGAAGACCCGGCGCTCGATTATCCCTTCGCCATTCCCATGCTGCCAGGCAGCAAGATGGCCTATATTGAGCCCCTGGCGATGTGGCAGGCCTTGCTCGGCGACCTTGTCCTGCACACCCCGGTCGGCGTGATGGCGGCGCGCTTTCATCGCGGGCTGGCCAAGGTCATCGTGAAGATGGTGGAGAGGATTGCCAGTCACATCAGCAAGGAAGGCGAAACTTTGCCGCAGGTGGCGCTCACGGGTGGGGTGTTCCAGAACCGCATTCTGTTCGAACGTGTCTTGCGCGACCTGGAGGCCAGAGGATTTTCTGTGCTGACCCATCGTCAGGTGCCGTGCAACGACGGCGGCCTGGCCTTGGGACAGGCAGTCATCGGCGCGGCGCGCCACATGGAGCAACACTAGTACCGAGGAGGGTCATCATCATGTGTCTTGGAATTCCCGGACGTATCGTGGAAATCAACAACGCAGACTTCTGTATTGGAACGGTCGATGTGGCGGGCGTGCGACGGCAGGTCAATCTGGCCTGCATCGTCACTGACGAGCATCCGGTTGAAAGCTGCATCGGCGACTGGGTGCTGGTCCATGTCGGTTTCGCCATGAGCCGCATCAACGAAAGCGAGGCGAAGCTGACGCTGGATCTGCTCACCCAACTGGGTGATGCCCAGGCGGAAATCGACGCCATGCGCATTACAATCGACGCCATGCGCATTCCAGAAACCACGAGAGCGGCATAGTCATGGCCTCGCCCCTTACCGACCCTGCGCTCGCCGGACTGTATCCTTTCCTGGCCGGAAAGCGCCAGGATGTCGATCAGATGCAGGCGGCACTGATGGAGTCGGTGCGGCAAAAGGCGGCTGAAAGCGTTGCGGTCAAGGCGCGTTTCTTCGCCGAGAACGCCGCTGAAATCGTTGCCGCGGCCCAGGCCCTGGCCGCGGTCTATCGCAACGGCGGGCGCCTGTACACCATGGGAAACGGCGGATCGAGCTGCGATGCGGCGCACATTGCGGTCGAGTTCCAGCACCCGGTCACTGCCGGACGTCCCGCACTGCCGGCTCGCAACCTGGCTGACGATGTGGCGATGCTCACCGCCGTGGGCAACGACGTTGGATTCAAGCATGTGTTTGTGCGTCAGGTGATCGCCCAGGTCCGCGCAGGCGATGCCTTGATCGGGGTGTCCACGTCGGGCAATTCCGAGAATCTGTTGGCTGCGTTCACGGCCGCAAAGGAACGTGGTGTCGTGACCCTCGGCCTGGCTGGCGGAAACGGCGGCCGGATGCGCGGGTTTGCCGACCTCGACCACTGCCTAGTGGTGCCCAGCGACAGCATCCACCGCGTGCAGGAAAGCCACGTGGCGCTCTATCACATCCTGTGGGACCTGACCCACACTCTCCTGGCCGATGATCGCGGCAGTGCCGCGAAGGA
>JBAWGM010000502.1:0-16126 GCA_049592895.1 Thiobacillaceae bacterium
TGCGCAGGCGGCAACCTTCGCTATGCCGTGCAATCCAGTGCTCAAGTTCCGCTTGACCCAGCAAGCTGCCCAACGCACTTCCGCAGCCCTGCGCAAATCGCGCACGGAACCGCTTGACTTGTTCTCCGAAACGCCTGACCTTGGTACTATCCATTTGGGCTGACCCTCCTGCGTTATGCAACACGGATTCGACACCCGCATCGTAACGCACCGAGTTCGTCAGCCCAGCTCTATCTCTTTGTTCAGTATGACAATTCGCTTAAGGTAGTGCCATTGGTGCCTGGCCCCTTTGATTCGTGAAAACTATTGCGTGCCCGGCCCCTTTGATTCCCTTTGATTCCCTTTGATTCCCACCTTTGATTCCGCAATGGCACTCTGGAAATCACGCGGATACACCGCGCCCGAGGAAGCCGTTTTTGAAGTCGAGCGGCAAGGCCGTTGGCAGCACTGGATGCTGAAAATGAAGATTTTTGACAGGAAAAAAACATGAACCCAACCGAACTCACGCTATTGCGCCGTTCCTGCTGGCTTACGCGCGAGCAGGCAGGCAAATTTTTCAGCATGAGCGAGCGATCCTGGCGCTATCTGGAAGATGGCACGCGCGCCATTCCGGATGACATGCAGGTCGGGATGCTCAAGCTGGACGCCTTGCTCAATGCCATGGCAGATGCGGTATGGGATCAGCACTTCAACGATTCCGCCGGGCCGGACGGATGGAAAGGCGTGCATATCGTGCTGATGGTCTATGCGAGCGATGCCGATCTGCACGCAGCCAGGTCGGACATGGCCGGCTATCCGGCAGAGCTTCAGGCGGCAGCCATCGACCGCGCACGCATCCTGCTGGAAGGGGAAGGCGCAACGGTGCGGGTTGTTGCCTTTCGCCCGGACGAATACCGGGCATGGATCGCGGCGCGAGCCATGCCGGACGATGCAGCCAGCCGCGCCGCCTGGGCCGCCGCGTTCACCGATCCGCCGCCGAGGATAGGGGCCAGGCAAGCCCACTCGGGCGAGGATTTTACAAAGTGACGCTGATCCCACAACGTGACGCCGGCCCTCCAACTGGATTGCTGCGTCGCTACGCTCCTCGCAATGACGGCTTCGGGCGAGGATTTTTAACTACCCTACACGGAGATTTACACATGCGCTATCAATTACCCCGGCCAGTCTCCTTGCTGGTACTGACGCTGGTCTCGACTCTACTTCTCGCTGCGTGCGACGTCCAGAAGGACACACGGACGGACGCCCAAGTCAGCTCGATGCAAAAAGCCATCGAAAAAAGCGACGAATTCGGAAAGCGCCTGGACAGGCAGATCGAAGCGGCCAACGCCGGTAAGGTATCAGGCGCGGTTGCCCATGCGCAGGCGGTAGCGGGAGTGAGAGAAGCCTACGAGAATCTGGAAACACTGGAGGCGGAGCGGGAAAAGCTAAAAAATGGGCAAGCGAAAAATCTGACCAGCTCCATGCCTGACACACAGACGGCCAGTCAGAAGTACATGCAGACCATTGCCAACCAAGTGGCTGACGATGCGGTCGAACAATATGATATGGCAAAACGAAACGGCGCCACGCTGGTAGATATGTGCGTGCATGCCGGCTTTGTCTCTGCCGCTTACCTCCAGGCGAAGGACGAATCAAACTACAGGGTATGGAAGAGCATGGAGAAGGCCGATTGTGCGCGCGCAGGCATGCCGCAGTGATAAGAATAAGGCTAACCCGGCGCATCACCCCTCATCTCTATTCGTTAGGCCTCATATGACCAATTTCGACCCCTACGACTCCCTGGTCCCGATCTTTCTTGAGACCCAGACGCCGCAGCGGGTCTCGCAGATTGGCACAGCAGTGTTTGTAGAGCTGCGCGGAGAGCCGTTCTTGTATACGGCAGCTCACGTAGCCGATGATCTGAAGAGTGGTCACCTGCTGGTACCGACTGACAACGGGTTGCAGGCTATCGATGGCTATATTGCATACGTCGACCTACCGCCGCATATTCCCAGATCCGAAGACGATACCGACATCGCTTACTACCGGCTGAGCTCATCGTTTGCCACTAGCCTCCGTCATCACTTCCAGCCACTGCCGCAGGCACGTTGCGAGTTGATAACGAGTTCGATGGAACTTACCGTGTGCTCGGTGTCAGGCTATCCCGCCTCGAAGTCGGGCAAGACAGTTGATGGAACGCATCGATCCGAAGTCTTCTCCTTCCGGGGAGTCGCTGCACAGCAGCACGTCTATGATTCTCTTGGCCTTTCACCAGACTTCAACATCGTGATTCACTTCAGCAAGAAGCGAGCGGTAGACCCCGACACATTCGAACGATTTCCGACACCCGGCCTCAAGGGCGTAAGTGGTGGCGGTATCTTTGCCTGGCCCAGGGGCGCAGAGTTCTCCGACGATTGGAACCTGCCAAAGCTGATCGGTCTCATGCACAGCTTCAAGGAGAAGGACGGACTGATCATCGGCACTACGCTCCTGCCTGTGATCAGCGCAGTTCAGCTCGGCAAGATGAAGAGGTTTGGCGGCGTGCAGTAGGCGCAACCGCAGAATGAGGCCTAACCCTACTCTACGGACTTCCCGCCCCCGTCAAGCGAAACCTTCCAAAAATCAAAGTGGTCAGCGTCAATTGCAGGCTCGTATTCCAACTGGCGATTCTCTACGCCGCCTTGAATCGGATCTTGGTGACATCGCGTAAATCAACAACCTGCCTGGCCTGCCACAGGTCGTGACTATCCTGCATCGCAAGCCAACTCTCAGGCGAGCGGCCAATTGCTTTGGATAGGCGCAGCGCCATCTCGGGACTGATACCGCTGTTTCCCTTCAGAATTCGATTGAGGGTGGACGGAGCCACACCGAGCCTGGACGCAAGCTCACGGGCGCTCAGTTCGTTGGGCTCAAGGTAAACCTCCTGAATAAATTCGCCCGGATGTGGGGGGTTGTGCATGGCCATCAGTGATAATCCTCATAATCCAAAACATACGCATTGCCACTCCGGAACTCGAAGGTGATACGCCAGTTCCCGTTCACCCATATCGACCAGCGTCCGCGATCCACGCCTTTGAGCGGATGAAGGCGAAAGCCTGCGATGTCCATATCGTCAATGGTCTGAACCGTATCAAGCGCGGCCAACTGCATTCGCAGACGTCTGGCATGAGAGGGCTGGACGCCGGACTGGCTGCCGGATTCAAAGAACCTCTTCAGACCTTTGTGCCGAAACGAGGCAATCATGGCGGCATGATAGCGTGTTGCGTATCGCGCAACAAGTGGCAGTCAGTCAGTCCATATCCTGGGCCGAGATAAGGGGTCCGGTCAAAATCCGTTCGCTCGACTGGCCCCGTCCCGCCCCTAGTAGATCTCCCGCGTTTCCAGAAACCGCACGTCCGGAAATCGCTCCTCGGTCAACTGAAGATTGACCCTGGTGGGTGCCAGGTAGACATACTCGTTGGCGCCATCCAGCGCGACGTTGTAGCCGTATTTGTCGGTGAGCTGCTTAAGGTCGGTATCCGAACCGCGCAGCCAGCGCGCGGTGGAATATTCGCAAGGCTCGAAGGCCACATCCACGTCATATTCGTTTTCCAGGCGATGCGCCACCACGTCAAATTGCAAGGTGCCGACCGCGCCCAGAATCAGATCGTTGTTGGCGAGCGGCCGGAACAACTGAGTGGCGCCTTCCTCGGCGAGTTGCTGCAGGCCTTTTTGCAACTGCTTCATCTTGAGCGGGTTGCGGATCCGAGCCTTGCGGAATAGCTCCGGCGCAAACGAGGGGATGCCGGTGAACTTGAGCGTTTCGCCCTCGGAAAAGGTCTCGCCCAGCCGTATGGTGCCGTGGTTGGGAATGCCGATGATATCGCCGGCATAGGCTTCCTCGGCGGTATTGCGGTCCTGGGCCATGAAGGTGATGGCGTTGTTGACGGCGAAAGTCTTGCCGGTCGAGACCTGCTTGATCTTCATGCCGCGATCGAAGCGGCCGGAACACACGCGCACGAAGGCGATGCGGTCGCGGTGGCGCGGGTCCATGTTGGCCTGGATCTTGAACACGAAGCCGGAGAATTTGTGTTCTTCCGGTTCCACTTCGCGGGTATCGGTCGCACGCGGCTTGGGCGGGGGGGAGAGATCGACGATTGCGTCCAGCAGCATCTGCACGCCGAAGTTGTTGACCGCGGAACCGAAGAATACCGGAGTCTGCTTGCCGGCGAGATAGGCCTCGCGGTCGAATGCATGCGATGCGCCGCGCACCAGTTCCACTTCCTGGCGCAATTCGTCGGCCTGGCTTCCGATGCGCTGGTCGAGCGCGGGGTGGCCGAGGCCTTCGATGATTTCGCCGGTGCTTCTGTCGGCCTGCGGATCGAACGCCAGCAGGCGGTCGTCATACAGGTGATACACGCCGCGAAACGCCTTGCCCATGCCGATCGGCCAGGTCATCGGCGCGCACGGCATGTCGAGCACCGATTCGATTTCGTCCAGCAGATCAATGGGCGGCTTGCCCTCGCGGTCCAGCTTGTTGATGAAGGTGATGATGGGGGTGTCGCGCAGGCGGCAGACGTGGAGGAGCTTGATAGTCTGCGCCTCCACGCCATTGACCGAGTCGATCACCATGACCGCAGAATCCACCGCGGTGAGCGTGCGGTAGGTGTCCTCGGAAAAATCCTCGTGCCCCGGGGTGTCCAGCAGGTTGATGATGTGCTGCCGATAGGGAAACTGCATCACCGAGGAGGTGACGGAAATGCCGCGTTGCTTTTCCAGTTCCATCCAGTCCGAGGTGGCGTGGCGGCTGGCCTTGCGCGCTCGCACTTCGCCCGCGACCTGGATGGCGCCGCCGTACCACAGCAGCTTCTCGGTCAGCGTGGTCTTGCCCGCGTCCGGATGGGAAATGATGGCAAACGTGCGGCGGCGGCCGATTTCGGTCTTGAGCGAGGACATGAAACAACGGCAGGAGACTTGCAATCGATCATTTTACCTTAGCCGTCGGTGTCTTTTTCGATGGCAGCGCGAGTACCGGTTAAGGGTTTATTGATGTGCCTGCTTTTGACTAATAGTTAATGTGCGGCCCGTTTGCTGCATGTTGAATTTGCCCAACGCATTCATACCCAGCAACGCAAGCCCATCCATGTTGGGCATGATGGCGACATCCAGGTCGAACAAGCGGTAATTGCCAAACGTGACTTCCTTCGCACGAGTCATGCAACCGCTTATTCTTCCATTGGCCGTGGCAAATTCAGTTGCCTGATCGCATCGCAGTCCGGCGCGTTTCGCCAGCTTGCCGGAGATGCTGGCGACGCTGGCCCCGGTATCCAGCATGAACATAACCGGTTCGCCATTGATGTCGCCGCTGATGTGATAGTGACCATCCTGCTGCCTTTGCAGCAGGACTGCGTTTGCGCTGATGACTTCCATTTCGGGCCGTGTGGCTTGCTTGTAGAACAGGTAGCCAATCACGACGCAGCCAAGCGCGATTCCCAGCCGGATGAAGGTTCGGCCGAGCAGATGATCGAGGTCGGGCGGATGATCAGTCGGCATTCATGCTTGCAACAGTTTTCTCTGGAACCCGTAAAACGCGTGGGCGACGGCTATGGCCTCGGCCAGAGACAGGCACTGGGAGAATCGCGCGGCTGCCGAGGGGTGAACAAAGCGAATGCCGGGCGCAAGGTCGAGTGAATAATGGTGGATCTCTTCACTGGTCTTGCTCAGTACGACCACAGCCTTGTCCAGTTCCTCCTGCATGGGGTTTCCCTGTGCGTCGATTCGGAGACTGATCGTCTGGCCCGATACCGGGCAATGCGTTTCGATGATTCCTGCCGTGTTCAATATTCTGGGCAACGCCAGTGCATCCAGGGCAGAGAGGGCATACAGGTCTTCGTGGGGGAAGCGCACCACTATGTCGGTAGGAACCGGGCAAAATGGCGCCGCACCGATGGCCTGTTCGTCTTCGGTGAGAAACAGGGCGTCCAGCGCGAGCAGCTCATCCAGTTCCTCGACATCGAAGCCGGCGGGCGCGGGGGCGCTGGCGGTCTGCATCCAGCGGGTCAGCACCGCCAGATAGGTTTCCCGCGTGCTGTCGCAGGCCTGCTTGCGGATGCGCTGTTCCACAGGCCAGGCACGGTGCAGGGCCATCAGCGCCTGAAGGATCTTCTGCGAGTCAGCGGCGGCCTTGCTCATACAAGTTCGGCCGCTCGTTCAAGGCGAGCGATCGAGAAAATACAGGGCGCCCAGCAACCCGGCCGTGGAGAACAGGAGGTAGGGGCTGCCAAACAGCCAGAACAGCAAGGGGATGGTGAAATAGAAAATCCGCGTGCCGAGGCTGAAATAATTGCCCGCCCGATTGAGGTAGCGGCCGGCCAGTTCCGGGGTCAAATGCGGCGGACGGGCATCGATCGGCATCGTTACCATGTAGCCCACATGATTGAAAAAGCGCACCGACACGGTAAAGCAGAAGAACGCAGCCAGCAGGTCGATGACCAGCACGATCATCTTCCCGATCCACAGGCTGGTATGAGCCGAGCCCATGAAGCTGAGGGCATGCCAGGTCTGCGCCAGTTTGTCCGCCTGGCTGGTGAGCGACAGCACGCCCATGGTCAGCAACACCGCGGTGGAGGCCATGAAACTGGCGGCCATGGTGGAATTGCGCAGGGTCTGCACACCCAATACATCGGGGTTGCGCATGACGCCCTCGGCCCAGTGCTGGCGGATGACGGAGTTGAACAGGTGGACCGCATAATCCGGCTGGCGCCGGGTGCGTGCCCTCAGCACAAGGTGATAGGCCATCACCAGTGCCACGCTGGCAATGAATACAAGCAGGTCGGTGAGGTAGAAGGGTGAGTTGTTCATTGCCTGGAAGGTGCGGGAAACGGTTTGCTCTGGGTCGATGCCTTGGCTATGCAGTCAAGGCGCCATCAAGCCTTGACCTTGGCGGTGCGCCGCAATCGGGACAGCAACCGGCGCGCCAGTTCGCCGAACAGTTCGGTCTGGGTGGGGTGGGGAAAGATGGCGCGGGCCACTTGCTCCAAAGTCAGCCCGCCCGCAACCATCATCACGCCGGCGCCGATCAGGGTGTCGCAATGATCGGCGAGGAAATGCACGCCGATGATCTTGCCGCTGGCCCTGTCCGCCACCAGCTTGATCATGCCCTCGGTTTCACCGGTGATCATGGCCTTGGCGTCGATGCTCATGGGCAGCTTGGCTTCTCCCGCATCAATGCCCTTGGCTTTTGCTTGCGCCAATGAAAGGCCGACAAAGCCGGCCTGGGGCCGGCTGAAGGTGATGCCGCAATCCAGATCCGGGTTGTACTCGACCTTGTGGCCCAGCAGGTTGTCGGCCGCAACGCGGCCCTGGCTGGCGGCAGTGTGCGCCAGCATGTAGCCGCCGATCACGTCGCCCACGGCATAGATGTGGGGCGCAGAAGTCTGGCCGCGGGCACTAACCTTGATCGCCGCACCGTCCAGTGCCACCCCGGCCTTGTCCAGGCCAAGCCTGCCGGTGTCGGGCCGCTTGCCGGTGGCTATCAGCACCACGTCGCAATCGAAGGTGTGGGCTTCGCCGTTGCCATTCTTGTAGGCAATCTGCATGTTGCCAGGGGTGCCGGAAATGCCGTCGATGATGGCGCCGGTGACCAGGCTGATTTCCTTTTCCAGCAGACCGATGAGCGTCTTGGCGATTTCTTCCTCGACCTCGGCGAGGATTCGGTCGCGCGCTTCCAGCATCAGAATCTCGCAGCCGAAGTCGCGGAAGATCTGCGCCATTTCCACGCCGATGACGCCACCGCCGATGATGCCCAGTCGCTTTGGCGGGTTGGGCAGGTTCCAGATCGTGTCCGAGGTGACCACGCCGCCGCCGGCGAGATTTTCGCGCGCGCCGGGAATGGGCGGGACAAAAGGCGGCGCGCCCGTGGCAATCACCGCTGCACCGAAGCTCAGGGTGCTGACGGCGCCGTCGGGCGCGGTGATCTTAAGGTTGTGATCGTCGACGAATTCGCCGAAGCCTTCGATCACGTTGATCTTCATGCCCTTGTCGGTCTTGAGCGCCATCTCGCCGCGCGCCTGCTGCACTCCGCGACGATGGTTTTCTACCTGTTCCCAATTCATCGACGGGTTTTGCGTGCCGCCGATGCCGATCAGGCCATCATGGCTGCGGTCGCGGATGCGGTCGGCGGCCGCGCGCCAGGCCTTGGAAGGAATGCATCCGCGCCACAGGCATTCGCCGCCGGGGAAGGGCTCGTTGTGCACCATGGCGACTTTCATGCCGTGGTCGGCCAGGTCGCGCGCGCAGTCCTCGCCGCCGGGACCGCCACCGATGATGACGACCGGATAGTCCCAGTTGCCTTCGGGGATGGGGGGTGCTTCCACCACTATGGCGCCAGCGCCTTCCATCCAGGATTCAGGCGCCTCGATGGTCTGCTTGAGTTGCATCAGGTAGGACGCCACGTCGGCGCCGTTGAGAACCCGGTGATCGGCGGTGAGCGTGAATGGCGTGCCCTGCGGACCGCTGGCGGCAATTGCCAGGATGGCGGCAATGCCGGGCGTGGGAATGGCGGTGAAATGCGCAATCCCGAACATGCCCATGTTGGAAATGGTGAAGGTGGGATTGGCAAATTCGGCCGGCGCCAGCTTGCGCGCGCGTGCGCGCGGGACCAAATCATTCCAGGACGCTTGCAGTTCTTCCAGCCCCTTGCGCTCGATGCCGTGCAGGATGGCCACGACCAGCCCGCCGTCAGCGGATTTCACCGCCACGCCGAAGTCGTGGTCGGGCCGCTCCACCAGCTTGTCGACCGGCTGGTAGGCCCAGTTCACGCGCGGGAAGCCGGCCATGGCCACCGAGCAGGCCTTGGCGATAGCCACGGTGACCGACACCTTGCGCGCCTTCGCCGCGGCGGTGAGCTTGCCCGTATCGACGTTGACCGTGACATGGAAGGTGGGCAGGGTGAGCGAGGCGGTCATCGCATGGGACACCGCTTTCTCCATGCTGGTCATCGCGCGGCCCTGACCCGGCACATCGACCTGGGGCAGGGAATGGGCGACCTCGGCCATGGAGGGCCGCGCGCGCGCCACGTCCGCCGCGATGATCACCGCTTCCGGGCCGCTGCCGGCCAGCTTGCTCAGGTCCACGCCCGACTGCGCCGCCAGCCGTCGCGCATACGGGCTCGCCTGACGCCCGGCGGCAGGGCGCGGCGCAGGGGCGACTCTGACGCTGCCGGCGCTGGGGGCAGTCATGGACACGTTTGATCGGGCCGGTGCGGGCTTGGCAGCCCTTGCCTCGCCTGTGCCCGGTTTCAGGGGATGGGTTTCCTTGACCCGGTGATCCCCGCCGACCGTGACGCCGGTGCTGTTGACCTTGGCCGCATCGTTGACCACGAAGGCCATGGGGTGGCCCACCTCAATGACCGAGCCGACATCGGCGAGGGGACCGGAGAGAAAACCGTCCTGGAACACTTCCACATCCATGATGGCCTTGTCGGTTTCCACCGTCGCCACGATGTCGCCGCGCTTGATGGGGTCGCCGATACCCTTTTCCCAGGTCACTACCACGCCTTCGGTCATGGTGTCCGACAACTGGGGCATGATGACGGGTGTGCCGGCATGATGCGGAATCATTTCCGTCTGGGCTTTTTCTTCCACCAGCTCGTCCGCGGCGATGGCTACATCTCCCGGCGTGTCGGTGATGTAAGCCAGCGCCCCGCCGACTGCGATGGTGCTGCCCACTTCGGCCAGGGGACCGGCCAGAAAGCCGGCCTTAAATACTTCTACATCCATGATGGCCTTGTCGGTTTCCACCGTCGCCACGATGTCGCCGCGCTCGACCCGGTCACCGGGCTGTTTTTCCCAGGTCACCACCACGCCTTCGGTCATGGTGTCCGAAAGCTGGGGCATGCTTATGACTGAATGTTTCATAGGGGTCAGGATTCTAAGGGCTAGGGGCTAGGGGCTAGGGCGGCGAGCTTGTTTTGGAGCGATGTTTTCAAGCCTTGGAGCATGCGGCCCAGCTCATCGCTGGCAATCGTTAACTGATCGAGCTGGGCGCGAGTAATGTAATTCACGCGCGCCGATAGCTCCAACTGTGTTTCGACCTCCGCTGGGGAGCCCACCGCAATTGAAACGAATCGCAGATAATCCCTGGTTGAAATTCTGGCATGACCCTCTGCGAGATTCGATGGAATTGAGACCGCCGCTCGTTGCAGTTGGCTCGCCAGTGCATAGGTTTCTCTGTTTGGAAAGGCCGCTGTGACGCGGTAGATGGTTTCTGCCAAACCCATCGCGTGTTGCCAAACGGTTAGGTCGCGGTAGCTGTTGACTTTCACCCTAGCCCCCAGACCCTAGCCCCTGATCCCTCGTCACGCCTTGCCAAACAGCCGCAGCACCGCGCTCACCACGTCTTCATGATCAGGAATGGCGGCCATTTCCAGGTTGTGGTTGTAGGGTTGGGGCACCGTCGCGGCGTTGATCCGGATCGGGGCCGCATCCAGGTCAAAGAAGCATTCTTCGTTGATAAGGGCGATGACTTCGGAGCCGACCGACACCGGCGCCTCGTCCTCTCCCACCACCACCGCGCGGTGGGTCTTGGCCACCGATTGGCGTATGCCATTCCGGTCCAGCGGAGACAGACAGTACAGGTCCACCACTTCGGCCGAGATGCCGTACTGCTTGTCGAGTATCTCTGCCGCCTTCAGGCACCAGTGGAGCGAGACGTTGTAGCCGAACAGGCTGACGTCTGTGCCGGAACGAGTGACTTCGGAGCCTTCCAGCGGATGGAAGTATTCTGTGTCCGGCACTTCGCCCTTCATGTTGTACATTAGTTCGTGCTCGTTGATGTACACCGGGTCGTCGCAGCGCACCGCGGACTTGAGCAGGCCGTAGGCCTGTTTGGGGCTGGATGGCGTGACCACGCGCAGGCCGGCGACCCCCATGAAGACCTTTTCCATGCGCGCCGAATGCTGCGCGCCGAGCTGGTGGGCGGTGCCGCCGGCGGAGCGGATCACCACCGGAGCGGCAAGCTGGCCGCCGGACATGTAGCGCACCTTGGCGGCGGAGTTGAACATCTGGTCCATCGCCAGCCAGGCGAAATTGACTGACATGATTTCGATGATCGGCCGCACGCCAAGGTAGGACGCGCCTATCCCCAGCCCGGTGTAGGAGTTTTCCGAAATCGGGGTGTCGATCACCCGCAGCGGACCGTACTTGTCATACAGGCCTTTGGTGGCCTTGTAGGTGCCGCCCGCCACGCCGATGTCCTCGCCCATGCAGATCACAAGAGGATTGCGGGCCATCTCTTCGTCATGGGCGCGCTGAATAGCTTCCCAGTACATCATTTCTGCCATGTTGTTTCCTTAAAGCACAGTGTCGCGCAGTCGCCACGACCATTTGTCAGACCTGGCCGGTCAGCCAGCGCCGCTGGGTGTCGCGCTCGGCAAACACGTATTTCTCCAGTTCCTCAGGCTTGGGCTCGGGAGATTCCTCGGCGAACTTGATGACTTCATTCTCAATGTAGTGGTCGACTTCCTTTTCGATCGCCTCATAGGCGGCCATGGTCATGGCTTTTTCGGCTATCAGGCGGTCGCGCAGGATGAAAATGGGATCGCGCTGCTTCCACAATTCCTCCTCTTCGCGGCTGCGATAGCCGCGCGAGTCGGACATGGAATGGCCGCGATAGCGGTAGGTCATCAGTTCCAGGAAGTAGGGGCCCTTGCGGGTGCGCACATGGTTGACTGCCACCTGTGCGGCGTCGTAGACCTTCTCGATGTCCTGGCCGTCGGTTTCCGCCGCCTCGATACCGTAGCCGCTCACCCGCTTGTGCTGGTGAACGACGGCGGTGGAGCGTTCAATGGCGGTGCCGATGCCGTAAAGGTTGTTCTCGCACACGAACAGCACCGGCAGACTCCACAGCGCGGCCATGTTCATGGTTTCGTGGAAGGTTCCCTGATTATTGGCCGCGTCGCCCAGGAAGCAGATGGCGATTTCGTCGCCGCCCTTGAGCTGGATGGCTTTCGCGATCCCGGCAGCGAGTGGAAAGGGACCGCCCACCAGCGCATAACCACCCATGAAGTGATGCTCGGCGTCGAAGATGTGCATGGAACCGCCGCGACCTTTGGAGGAGCCGGTCTCCTTGCCATACAGTTCGGCCATCACCCGCTTGGGATCGGCGCCGGATTTTATCGCGTGGATGTGATCGCGGTAGCCGGTGATCACGTAGTCATAACCAGGCCGCGCCGCTTCCATTACCCCGTTGCAGCAAGCCTCCTGTCCGGGATACAGATGCAGGAAACCGCCGATCTTGCGCTCGATATAGGCCTGGTAGCAGCGCTCTTCGAAGCGGCGGTGAACGACCATTTCCCTCAGCACGCGTTTCTTGTCATCCAGCTTCATGTATGGCCCTTTAGATGAGAGAGCGGGGGTTTGAGCAGACGCGCTATTATCCCGGAAAGCGCGGGTCCCTTCAATGTATGAACTTCGTTTGGAATCTAAACATGGCAATCTCAATAACCGAAAAGAAAACCGATTTTTCCGCGAAAGATTTGTCCGTGTTCCCGCATGTTCTGGTCCTGATGCCCAAGGCCAAGGCCCTGCCGTCCGTGCCCGGCCTGGATGCATTGAAGGCCGCCCTGAAAAGGCGCGAAGCCAAGATAGCGGAACTCGCCAAGTCGCCTGTTGCGGTCGAGATCGGTGGAACATTGCTGGCCTACGCCATGGTCGATGGCCAGGCGCAGACATTCGAACGTCATACGCAGATCCGCAAAGCCTGGGAATGCCTGGCATCCGAGAAGCCGGAATCCGCTGCTGTGGTCATTATCGGTGATGCGGATTTCCGCAAACAGACCGGGCATGATGCGGCCTACGTGCTCGCCGTCAATGCCCAGCCCTTGCCGGCGCATAAATCCAAGGCTACCGCCAAGGCGCTGAAGAAGGCGGTGCTGTTTGGTGTTTCCGGTTGCGGCGTGAATGAGGCTCAGGCAATTGCCGAGGGCAACACGCTGACCCGCAGCCTGACCGTGCTGCCGCCCAACGAATTGACGCCGGGCGAATACCGCAAGCGCATCAAGGCGCTGGCGAAAACCTACGGCTGGTCAGTCGAGGAATACGGTTTCGACAAGCTGAAGAAGATGGGCGCAGGCGCGTTCTGCGCGGTCGCCCAGGGCTCGCCCGCCAGGGATGCGGCGATCGTCCATATCAAATGGGAAGGGGGGCGGGAGAAGGGGGAAGGGAAGAAGAAGAAAATCGCATTGGTCGGCAAGGGCATCTGCTTTGATACCGGCGGCCACAATCTGAAGCCCGCCAAATACATGCACGGCATGCACGAGGACATGAACGGCTCCGCCGTGGTGCTGGGCATCATGGCCGCAGCATCGAAATTGAAATTGCCGGTCGCAATCGACGGCTGGCTGGCCCTGGCCGAGAATCACATCAGCCCGCAGGCCTACCGGCAGAACGAAGTGGTGAAGGCGCTCAACGGCACCACCATCGAAGTCATGCATACCGACGCCGAAGGCCGCATGGTGCTTGCAGATACGCTCACGCTGGCTTCAAAGGGCAAGCCCGACCTCGTCGCGGACTTCGCGACGCTCACCGGCAGCATGCACAATGCGCTCGGCAGCAGAATGTCCGGCATCTTCGCCACTTCCAGCGAGCTTGCACATCAGGCTTCGCGTGCCGCAACAGCCAGTGGCGAACGCCTTGTTGTGTTTCCTTACCCGGAGGATTACGACAGCAGCCTTGATTCCACTATTGCCGATGTCAAGCAGTGCACTCTGGAAGGCGGGGCCGACCACATCCTGGCGACACGTTTTCTGTCGCGCTTTGTTGGCGGTGCGCAATGGCTGCACATGGACCTTTCCGCCAGTGCCTGCAAGGGCGGACTGGGGGCCGTGTCGGGGGAACAGACGGGGTTTGGGGTGGCGTGGGGAGTGGCCTTGCTGGAAGCAATGAGGAATTAATCGTGTAGGGTGGGCGCAGCCCACGCAACAATCCCTATTAAATAACCTCTCCTATGCCTCGATATAGGCGTGCCCTTGCACCCGGCGGCACATTTTTCTCCACCGTCAATCTTTGTGATCGGCGCCGGCCATGTTAGTTGATCAAATTGATTTGCTTCGCGCCGCACAACCCTTTCGGCAAAGCGCCGGACATAAAGCACGGAATCCCGGCTGATGTAGCGTACAAGATCATCCAGGTCGTCCCGCGCACACTCCGACCATTCAACCTTCATGGTTCGGATAGCGTTTTTCCATTTCCTCCTGCGAGGTGATTTTCCCTGCTTCAGCCGCCTTCAGCGAGCGCCCCCCCTTCTGGCGCACGTATCCGGCAGGCGATCGGCAATGTCGTGAACGATTTGTTTGACCGTTTGGATGGTGACTCATTCTTGACCGGCCATGGGCAAACCGTTTAATCTGATAAATTCGCCAAAGATTTTGATTTTCTGACATTTTTATGGAATTAACAGGGGCAGAAATAGTTGTCCGTTGTCTGGCAGAGGAGGGGGTCGAGTTTGTATTCGGCTACCCGGGCGGAGCCGTGCTCAACATCTATGACGAAATTTTCAAGCAGGACAAGTTCAAACACGTCTTGGTGCGTCATGAGCAGGCCGGGGTGCATGCGGCGGATGCATATTCCCGCGCAACCGGCAGGGTAGGGGTGGCGCTGGTCACTTCCGGTCCCGGAGCCACGAATGCGGTCACCGGCATCGCCACTGCCTACATGGACTCGGTGCCAGTGGTGATCCTCACCGGTCAAGTCCCCACCGCAGCGATCGGTTTGGATGCGTTTCAGGAAGTCGACACGGTTGGCATCACGCGCCCCTGCGTCAAACACAATTTCCTGGTCAAGGATGTGCGCGACCTGGCGATTACCATCAAGAAGGCATTCATTATCGCCGCTACCGGGCGTCCCGGACCGGTGGTCGTGGATATTCCCAAAGACATCACCATACACAAGACAGAGTATTTCTATCCGGCCACAGTGGAAATGCGTTCGTATAACCCGGTCTCCAAGGGGCACATGGGGCAGATCAAGAAGGCTGCGCAGATGCTGCTGGAGGCGAAGCGGCCGCTGATCTACACGGGCGGCGGAGTGGTTCTGGGCAATGCCGCAGGGCAATTGCGGGAGCTCGCCGGTCTGTTGCATTTTCCTGTCACCAGCACGCTCATGGGGCTGGGCGCCTTCCCGGCGTCGAACAAGCAGTTTCTGGGCATGCTGGGCATGCACGGCACCTACGAAGCCAACATGGCGATGCAACATTGCGATGTCCTGCTGGCCGTCGGCGCGCGGTTTGACGATCGGGTGATCGGCAGCCCGGAACACTTTGCCCGCGAACAGCGCAAGATTATTCATATTGATGTGGACCCGTCCTCCATCTCCAAGCGGGTCAGGGTGGATGTTCCAATTGTCGGCGATGTGGTGAGCGTGCTGGAGGATCTGCTCGAACTGATAAGGACCGGCAAGGAAAGGCCGAATCCGGAATTGATGACGGCGTGGTGGACGCAAATCGAATTGTGGCGTTCCAAAGATTGTCTGCGCTACAACCGCAACGGCGACATCATAAAGCCTCAGTACGTGGTGGAGAAACTGTGGGAAGTGACCAAAGGCGAGGCTTACGTTACCTCGGACGTGGGCCAGCACCAGATGTGGGCGGCCCAGTACTACCGGTTCGAAGAGCCGCGTCGCTGGATCAACTCCGGCGGCCTGGGCACCATGGGCGTGGGCCTGCCCTATGCGATGGGCGTGCAACTGGCCTTTCCGAACGCGCAGGTCGCTTGCGTGACGGGCGAATCCAGCATCCAGATGTGCATCCAGGAGCTGTCGACCTGCAAGCAATATCGCATCCCGGTCAAGGTGGTGAACCTCAATAACCGCTATATGGGGATGGTCCGGCAGTGGCAGGAATTCTTCTATGGCAGCCGTTACGCCGAGTCCTACATGGACTCCCTCCCGGACTTCGTCAAGCTGGCCGAAGCCTATGGCCACATCGGGATGAAGATCGAAAAGCCGGGCGATGTCGAGCCCGCGCTCAAGGAAGCCTTTTCTCCGGCCCTGAAGGAACGTTTGGTGTTCATGGACTTTCTCACCGACCAGAAGGAGAACGTCTTCCCCATGGTGCCCGGGGGCAAGGGCATCACCGAAATGATCCTGGCGGAGGAGCTATAGTGCGCCACATC